>JAWVYT010000033.1:0-12537 GCA_033722595.1 Longimicrobiales bacterium | reverse complement strand
GTGCGGCCTCGGTGATGGCGACCACGGCGGGGTTCTTGATCCGGCGGTCGACGGTGATGGCGAAGAACCGCTCGCGGGTGCCGTGGGCGCGGCCGACGGGCTCGACGGCGTAGCGGACGCGGGTGTCGTCGACGATGATGGTGGGGGCGGCGAAGAGACCCGCGCCGGCCTCGGCGAGGACGTTGATGAGGTCGGTGTCCTCGACTTCGGCGACGATGCGCGGCTGAATGTCGTGGCGTGCGAACCAGTCTTCGAGGGAGCGGCGGAGCGCGTACCCTTCGGCGGGGAGGAGGAAGGGTTGACCGTCGAGGCTCTCGGGGAACCCGTCGCGCAGCTGGTGGGCCAGGAGCGGGGGTCCGAGGATCTCGATGGGGCTGGAGCCCAGGGGGTGGTTGAACGCCCGGACGCTGGCGGTCGGCGGGATGGGGATGTCGGCCAGGACCATGTCCACGTCGCCGGTGGCCAGGTCGGCGAGGAGCCGGTCCGTGCGGTTCTCGCGGAGCACGACGCGCACGGGGTCTTCGCCGCCGAAGGCGGGGGTCAGGAAGTGGAAGGCGACGAGGTTCGGCAGCGTGGCTGCCAGCCCGACCACGAGTCGCAGCGGCCGGCCCTGCACGCGGCCCCGTACGGTCTCCTCCAGCTCGCGTCCGATCCGGAAGATCTCATCGGCGTACTCGAGCACGACCTTCCCTTCGGCGGTCAGGCTCATACCCCGGCCGGTCCGCTCGAACAGCCGCTGTCCCAGCGCCTCCTCCAGCTGACGGATCTGCGTGCTCACCGACGGCTGGCTCACGCCCAGCGCCTCCGCGGCGGCCGTCACGCCGCCTTCGTGCGCGACGGCGTGGAAGTACCTCAGGTGGTGGTAGTTCAGCGACGACATAGCGACCTCCGGCCGTTCCCCGGTCGTGTCCGGCCCCGCAGCGGGGCGGGCGGACATTTACAAAATCTATCGGTGACCGGCGGATCATAGAAAGCACTCCGCCATCGGGTGCGGTCCTTGCACGGGTGGGACGCGCCATGTCCAGAGCCATTCGACGCAAGTACACGTTCCGGGCCGGCGGCCGGAAGGTGGTGGTCGCGAAGCGGGCCCGGGAGCGGCCGGAGCACGTCTTCATGAAGGCGTTCCTCTGGGCGCTGTACCTTCCCGTGTACCCCGAGGCCGCGATCGAGGTGTCCGTGGGCGACCGGTACAAGCCGGACGTGGTGCAGCTGGACCGGTGGGGCGACCCGGAGTTCTGGGCGGAGGCCGGGAAGGTGGGCAGGGCGAAGATCGAAAGTCTGGCGCGTCGATTTCGGCGCACCCATTTCGCGCTGGCGAAGTGGGACACGCCGCTGGAGCCCTTCGAGGCCATCGTCCGGTCGGCGGTCGCGAGTCTCGAGCGGGAGGCGCCGTTCGATCTCATCCGGTTCCCTCCCGACAGCCTGGCCCGGTTCGTCGATGACCGGGGCGAGATCCGGATCGATCGGGATCGGCTGGAGTGGCTGCGGATCGGCCCGTCCCAGGGTTCCGGGGCCCGGGGTCCATCGCGCGCCGGCCCGGAGTAGGGCGGGTCGCCGCTAGGAGACCCTGGGGCGGTCGTGGTCCAGGCCGGGTTCCGGGAAGTCCAGGGGCCCGGGCGGGCGCATGACCAGGTCCACGGCGAGCCAGAGCAGCCGGGTCACGGGGTACAGCGCGATCGGCGCCAGGACCACCATCGGCGCCCCGATCCAGAGGAGCGCGTTCCACGGTACCTCGGGCCAGGTCAGCGCCAGGGCCAGGACGAGGAACCCGGCCAGGGCGAGCTCGACCGCGATGAAGTTCAGCGTGTAGCCGCCGAGGAAGAAATCGCCCTCGCCGCGATCCAGCTTGAGCTGGCAGCGGGGGCACGCTTCTTTCGGTTCCACCCAGCCGGTGAACAGGTTGGAGCCGCCGCACAGCGGGCAGCGCCTTCGGAGCGCGCGAGCCAGCATGCGGCGGGCGGGCGGCCGGGGGTACTCATCCATGGGGAGAAGATAGCATGAGCCACAGACTGCTGGCGGCGGCCGGGCTCGGCGCCGTGACGGGACTCCGGAGCATGTCGGGGCTGGCACTGGCGTCCCGGGAGCTGGCCGAACGGCCGTCGGGCGATATCGATGCCTTCCGTCGCTGGCTCGCCGACGACACCGTCTCCACCGTCCTGACCGGCCTGGCCATCGCGGAGCTGGCCGCTGACAAGCTGCCCGAGGTCCCGGACCGCGTCGACCCGGCACCGCTCGTCGCCCGGGGCGTCCTCGGTGCCGCCGTCGGCGCCATCGCCGCCGGCGAGGAGAGGTGGGCCGCCGGCGCCGCGATCGGCGCCACCACCGCCGTCCTCTCCGCATGGGTCGGCTGGGCCGTCCGCAAGGAGGCCGGCTGGGCGACCGGGCTCCCGGACCCCATCCTGGCCGTCATGGAGGACGCCATCGCCATCGCGACGGGCAGGGGGAGCGCGGAGCTGCTGTAGCCTGCCGTAGCCGCCGCTACCGCGTGGTGGGCACGCCCCGGGCCTGCAGGTCCCGAAGGCCGCCGCCGTTCACCACGTTGTCGAAGCCGTGCTCCTCCAGGATCGACTGGGCGATCCCCGAGCGACGGCCGCTCCGGCAGTACAGCACGATCTCCCGGTCCTCGTACGACTCCAGCTCGCCGTAGCGCTCCGCCATCTCCGTATGAGGGATGTGGATCGCACCCTCCACGTGCCCCGCCTCGAACTCCTCCTGCGTCCGGACGTCCACATACACGACGTCGGAGTCCGCCGCCACCTGGCCGGCCCGCGCGTCCGGCGCGTCCGAGCACGCCGCCACACCGAGTCCCATCACCACCATGGCCGCGATCCGTGCGGCCCGTGCGTACTTCATGACTGTCCTCCCGATCAGGAATCCAAGGGTCCGGCGCCGTGTACCCTGGAGCGGGGCCGGTGTTCACGGCCCGCCCCGGGCCCGTGGGCGGCGCCGCGGACCCCGGGTACTGCGCTGGATCGGCGCCCCTGCACCGTGACGAAGCCCGCGGCTGCCGTTGCCGGTGGCGCTTGCGGTCCAGGGTACCGGGCCCCGACATTCTGCGGTCATGAGACTCGTCGCGCTGGACTGGTGGATCATCGGCCTCTACTTCGCGCTGGCGCTGGCGCTGGGGGTGTACGCGGCGCGCCGTGCGGGGAAGGACACGAAGGAGTTCTTCCTCTCGGGTCGGAGCATGCCGTGGTGGCTGCTGGGCGTCTCCATGGTGGCGACCACGTTCTCGACGGACACGCCGAACCTGGTGGCGGACATCGTCCGGCAGGACGGCGTGAGCGGGAACTGGGTGTGGTGGGCGTTCCTGCTGACGGGGATGCTGACGGTCTTCGTGTACGCCAAGCTGTGGCGTCGTGCCGGGGTGATGACGGACCTGGAGTTCTACGAGCTCCGGTACAGCGGGAAGCCGGCGGCGTTCCTCCGGGCGTTCCGGGCGCTCTACCTGGGCGTTTTCTTCAACATCGTGATCATGGCCACGGTCACGCTGGCGGCCATCAAGATCGCCGGGATCCTGCTGGGCGCGACGCCGCTGCAGACGATCCTGGTGGCCGGCGGTGTCACCGTCGCGTTCAGCGCGCTGGGCGGTCTCACGGGCGTGCTGCTCACCGACTTCCTGCTCTTCTTCACGGCCATGGTCGGGTCGGTCGCGGCGGCGGTGGTGGCGGTCGGGCTGCCGGAGGTCGGCGGGCTCGACGGTCTGCTGGCCAGCGAGGCCGTCGCTGGCAAGCTGTCGCTGCTGCCGGACTTCAGCGACCCGTCGGCGTTCGTTCCCGTGCTGGTGATCCCCATCGCCGTCCAGTGGTGGAGCGTATGGTACCCGGGCGCGGAGCCCGGCGGGGGCGGCTACATCGCCCAGCGGATGCTGAGCGCGAAGGACGAGACCGACGCGACGGGGGCGACGCTCCTCTTCAACGTGGCCCATTATGCGCTGCGGCCGTGGCCGTGGATCCTGGTGGGTCTGGCGTCGCTGGTCGTGTTCCCGACGGTGGAGTCGATCCAGACGGCGTTCCCGAACGTGAGCGACACGATCCTGGGGCACGACCTGGCGTATCCGGCCATGCTGACGTTCCTGCCGTCGGGGCTGCTCGGGCTCGTGGTCGCGTCGCTGGCGGCGGCGTACATGTCCACCATGTCGACGCACCTGAACTGGGGCTCCAGCTACGTGGTGCACGACTTCTGGCGCCGGTTCGTGGACCCGGACGCCGGCGAGCGGACGCTGGTCACCGTCGGCCGGGCGACGACGGTGCTGCTCATGGTCCTGGCCGCCGTGCTGGCCCTCTGGCTCCGAAACGCGCTCCAGGCGTTCGAGATCCTGCTCCAGATCGGCGCGGGGACGGGGCTCCTGTTCATCCTCCGGTGGTTCTGGTGGCGGATCAACGCCATCAGCGAGATCACGGCCATGGTGGTCAGCTTCCTGGTGGCTGTCTGGCTCGAGCTGATCCAGCCGCGGCTGTACCCGGGGCTGGACATGGACGCGTCGCTGAAGCTGGTCATCGGCGTGGGGATCACCACCGCGGCATGGGTCACCGCAACGTACCTTTCCCGGCCCACGGCCGAGGGCACGCTCCGTCGCTTCTACGGGACGGCCCGTCCCGGCGGCCCCGGGTGGCAGCGGGTCGCGGACCGCGCGCAGGCCGACGGCGAGCCGCTGGCCACCGACCCGACCGACGACTGGACCGTGCCCGAGGGCGTGCTGGCCATGACGGCCGGGGTGCTGGCCGTGTACGCGGCGCTGTTCGCCACCGGCTATTGGATCTACGGCCGCACCGGTCTGGCCGTGGCCCTGACCGTGGTGGCGGCCGCGGCCGCGGTGACGCTGGCGCGGGTCTGGGGTCGGGTCGCCGGCCGCCGGTGATCGCTCACCGTATATTGGATCCCATGACGAACCAGGTCGACGGAACCCGCGCCGTGATCCTCGCGGCCGGCCGGGGCACCCGGATGCGGGCCCCGGACGAGACGGTCTCGCTCACGCCGGAGCAGGAGGCCATGGCCGACCGCGGGCTGAAGATGCTCGTGCCGATCCACGGCCGACCGTTCCTGGCGTACGTGCTCCACGAGCTGGCGGAGGCCGGCTTCCGGGACGTCTGCCTCGTGGTCGGTCCCGGCCCGGAGGACCCCGTCCGGACCGCGGTGGAAGCCATGGGGCTGGAGCGGCTCCGGGCCACCTTCGCGCCCCAGCCCGAGCCCAGGGGCTCCGCCCACGCGCTCCTCATGGCCGAGGACGCCACGGCGGGGGCGCCGTTCATCGTCATCAACGCAGACAACATCTACAGCGCGTCGGCGCTCCGGGCCATGCGGGAGCTCGGGGAGCCGGGCCTGGCCGGCTACGACGCCGACGCCCTCGTCGCCCGGTCGAACGTGGTGCCGGAGCAGGTCCGGGCGTTCGCGCTCATCGAGGTGGCGGACGGCTACATGACCGGGATCGTCGAGAAGCCCGACCCGGACACCGCCGCGCGCCTCGGCGATGCGCCGGTCAGCATGACGCTCTGGCGGTTCGACCCATCGATCTTCGACGCGTGCCGCGACATCCGCCCGTCCGAGCGCGGCGAGCTCGAGCTGGCCGACGCGGTCTCGCTGGCCATGGCCCGGGGCACGCGGTTCCGGGTCGTCCCGGTGGAGGAGGGCGTGCTGGACATCTCGCGCCGCACCGACATCCCCGACGTGGAGCGCTGGCTCGAGGGCGTGGAGCCCCGGCCGTGACGGCTCGGACCGCGCGGGTCCCGTGAGCCACCGGCTCTTCGTCCCCGGCAGGATCGAGGTGCTCGGCAAGCACACCGACTACGCCGGCGGCAGGAGCCTCCTGGCCGCTGTGGATCGCGGCTTCCGTGTGACCGTCCGCCGCGCGGACGAACCGTGCATCACGGTCGTCGACACGGGTCGCCGGGAGACGTTGGCGATCCCCCTTTCCGCCGCCGATGGCCCCGACCGGGATCCGGGCTCGGCCGGACCCGACCCGGAGCCCGACTGGGCGGTCTACCCCAGGACCGTGGTCCGCCGCGCGGCCCGGGACGCGCCGGGCAGGCTCGCGGGCTGTCGGATCGAGCTGCAGAGCGACCTGCCGCCCGCGGCCGGGCTCGGCAGCTCCAGCGCCCTCGTCACCGCCATATATCTGGCCCTCGACGCGGTATGTGACCTGCGACCCGAGGCGCTGCGGTGTCCGGAGGCACTGGCGGAGTACCTGGCCGCCGTCGAGCGAGGGTCCCCGTACCCGCTCGGGCCCGGGGAGCACACGGACCCGGCCGAGGCCCATCCGGGGGTCGGGACCCGGGGCGGCTCCGGAGACCACGTCGCCCTCCTCTGTGCAGGGTCCGGCCGGCTCGTCCGGTACGCGTTCGAGCCGGTGCGAAAGGAGGGCGCGGTCGCCGTGCCGGGCGGGCATGTCTTCATCGTGGCGGCCAGCGGTGTCATCGCGGAGAAGACGGGCGCCGCCCGCCACCGGTACAACCGACTCAGCGACGAGGCCCGGCGGGCCGCCGCCGTGTGGCGTGGGGCCACGGGGGAGGCCGACGCCCATCTCGGCGCCATAATCGCGGACGTCGGCGAGGCCACGCTGGCGGGCGTGATCCGCCGCCACGCGAAGCCGGCCGAACGGGATCGGCTCCTGGACCGGGTCCGACACTTCGCCGCCGAGAGCACCGAGATCGTTCCCGCCGCCTTCGACGCCCTCGGGGCCAACGACCTGGAGGCCATCGGGGCACTCGCGGACCGATCCCAGGCACTGGCCGGGGCGCTGCTCCGCAACCAGGTCCCGGAGACGACACACCTGGCGGGTACCGCCCGCGCGTTGGGCGCTCCCGCCGCATCGGCCTTCGGCGCCGGATTCGGCGGCTCCGTCTGGGCCCTGGTTCCCGCCGCCGACGCCGACGCGTTCGCCCGCCGCTGGCGAGACGACTACCTCGACGCGTTCCCCGCCCGGTCCGACACCGCCACCTTCCTCACCACCCCCGCCGCCGACCCCGCCTCGCTCCCCTGACCGCCACCTCCCATGAACCCTCCTCCCTCAACCTCTCCCTCTCCCTCGACCTCTCCCTCGACCTCTCCCTCGACCTCTCCCTCTGCCTCGAAATCGAAATCGAAATCGAACTCGAAATCGAAATCGAACTCGAAATCGAAATCGAACTCGAACTCGAAATCGAACACCCGGAGCGAACCGATGCCCGAACCCATCGACCGCCGCGACTTCCTGAGGACCGGAGCCGTCACCGGCGCCGCACTGGCCCTGGGCTGTCACCCCGCAGCCCCGCCCCGCGAGGCCCCGACGCGATCGGCCGCGCCTGCGACCCTGTTCAGGGCCCCGGCCCTGGAGACCGTCCGGATCGGCTTCGTGGGGATCGGTCATCAGGGATCGGCCCACGTCCGGAACTTCCTGCGGATCCCCGGCGTCGAGATCACCGCGCTCTGCGACATCGTGCCGGAGAAGGTGGAGCGGGCGAGCCGGTGGGTGGTGGCCGATGGGCGTCCGGCGCCCTCGTCGTATACGAAGGGGCCGTACGACTACCGGCGGATGTGCGCGGAGGAGGCGCTGGACCTGGTGTTCACGGCCACGCCCTGGCGGTGGCACGCCCCCGTGTGCATCGAGGCGATGGAGACGGGAAAGCACGCGGCCACCGAGGTACCCATGGCGGTCACTCTCGACGAGCTCTGGTCCATGGTCGAGACGGCCGAGCGGACCGGCCGGCACTGCGTGATGATGGAGAACTGCTGCTACGACCGGACCGAGATGATGATCCTGAACATGGTCCGCCAGGGCGTCTTCGGAGAGCTGCTCCACGCCGAGTGCGGCTACCTGCACGACCTCCGGGAGCTGAAGCTCACCGACTTCTACGAGGACCGCTGGCGGATCGACCACTCCATCGAGCGGAACGGCGACCTGTACCCGACCCACGGTCTCGGCCCCGTGGCCCAGTGGATGAACATCAACCGCGGGAACCGGTTCGACCACCTGGTGAGCGTCGCGACGAAGTCCCGCGGGCTGAACCTGTGGGCCGAGGCCCACATCGGCCCCGGCAGCGAGGCGGCGAGCCGGGCGTACGCACTCGGCGACGTCGTCTCCACCATGATCCGGACCGTGAACGGGGAGACGATCCAGGTGGTGCACGACACGAACAGCCCCCGCCCGTACAGTCGGAAGATCCTGCTCCAGGGGACGCGGGGCCTGGTGCGGAAGTACCCGGAGCAGAAGCTCCACATCGAGGGAATGAGCCCGGCGCACCGGTGGGAGGACCTCCTCGACTACCGGGAGCGGTGGGAGCACCCGGTCTGGACGGCCCTGGAAGAGGCGTCCGCCGGCGCCGGCCACGGCGGGATGGACTACATCGAGGACTACCGCCTGGTCCAGTGCCTCCGGGAAGGACTGCCCATGGACATGGACGTCTACGACGGCGCCGCCTGGTCCGCCATCGCCGGTCTCAGCGAGAGGAGCATAGCCGGGCGACGGGTGGTCGACGTGCCGGATTTCACCCGCGGCGCGTGGCGCAGCCGCGAGCCGCTGGGCGTGGTAGAGATCTAGGCGTGGAGCCTCGCCGCTCGCGCTTCCCGCACCGAACACCGGTGATGGCGTGGTTCTTTCAGCCCCCTTCCACAGACACGAGCAGCCGACTGAAAGGACCAAACCCATGGCCGATCTGGGTCACGAGTATTTCGAGGACACCGAAGCCGTACTGGACGAGCTGGAGCGGGAGGCCGAGATGCGGGCCCGCACCGCGGACTCCGAAGAGGGAGCGGAGTTCGATGCCATCCACCGCTCCGACGGGACGATCTCGCAGCGCGGCTACGTCGTCACCGAGGACGACATCGTGGGCGTCTGGGCCGAGATGGACGAGGAGGGCCACAACCACGAGACCACCTTCTACGCCGCCGACAACGATGGCACGCTCCGGGCCGAGGAGTTCATCGACACCGGGTGGACGATCCCGGAGGTGAAGGATCAGGCCCGGGAGTGGCTCGAGGGCCTGCGCGGGGAGGAGTAACCGAGCGACAGAAGGGCGGGCGGCTCCCCTCGGCACCGGCCGTGGGGAGCCGCCCGCTCCACTCTTCGACTACTCAGGAGCGCTCCGCAGCGCCGGCCTCAGTCGTCGTGGTCCATGCCGAACACGACCTTCTCTAGGACCAGCCGGTTCTCGTTGAATACCGGCACCAGCAGACGGCTCCGCTCGGCGTCCCAGCCGATGTCCGCCGGTGAGGGCACGCCCTCGAGGACCGTCATCGGCTCGATGTCCGCCGGCACGTGGTACACGGCGCTGGTCTCCCAGCTGGAGACCAGCAGCGAGCCATCCTCCAGCACGACGACGCCATCCAGCTGACCGCCCGGCAGCGTCCGCGTCACCGTCACCTCGCCGCCCGACGCCGGGACCGTCCGGATCTCGGGCGCACCGAAGCTCACGATCACGAGGGTGCCGTCCCGGACCGCCAGCCCGTTCGGCGCCGCCAGCGTCGTGTCCTGCACGACCGCCACCGGCTCCCCGTTCTCGAAACGGTAGACCGCGTCCGTGCCGGAGCCGGTGAAGTCGGCGTTGAGCCCGCTGTCGGAGACGTACAGCATCCCATCGGGGCCCACCGCCAGGTCGTTCAGGAACGTGGATCCTTCGACCGGCCAGCTTCCCAGCGGCTCGCCGGTCACCCTGTGGAAGGCCCGGACCGCCGTGATGTCGGAGACGTAGAGCGTGTCCCCGAGGATGGCCATGCCCTTGGGCGCGTTCAGCGTGGTCCCCTCCACCTGTCCGTCGATCCACTTCAGCGCCGCCACCTCGCCGTTCGGCGCGACCCGGGAGATGAACCCGTTGCCGTCCTCGGCCGTGGGCGCGCCGCCGATGTTCGACACCAGGTAGACGTCGGCGTCGGTGTCGTGGAGGATCGACTCCGGCGTGTCGAAGCCGGGATTGGTCACGCTGATCCGCGTGGTGTCGACCTGCATCTCCTCCTCGCCCGGCTCCTGCTCGCCGCACGCCGCGACGGCGAGGGCCGGGAGGGTCACGATGACGATCATCCTGCTGATCTGCTTCATCTCTCTTCTCCTTCCGTGGACGGGGTGTCCTCGAGAGCATTCGTTGCCGGTCATCGATGGCCTGCAAGGTAGGTGCCCCGCGTCAGCTCCGGAACGCTGCCCAGCCCCCGGCCGCGTAGAGCGTCACCGCCACCGCGGTGGCCAGGTTCAGGCTGGAGACGCCCGGCCGCATGGGGATGGCGACCCGGAGGTCCGCCCGCTCCCGCAGCGCCTCACTGATGCCGGTGCGCTCCGAGCCGAAGGCCAGCACGGACTCCGGCGGAATCGCCGGTCGGGACCCGTCGCCCGCCACCAGCGGCTCGCCCTCCGGATCGAGGACCACGACGGGGCGATCCGTCGCCAGCGCGGCCGCCGCACCGGACTCCAGCGACGCGACGGGCAGCGCGTACTGGAGGCCCGCGGCGCCCCGGATGGAGGCGGGATGCCACGGGTCGTGCGCCCCCGTGACGAGTACCCCCGCGGCACCGGCCGCCGCGGCCACCCGGACCACGGCGCCGATATTGCCATGGTGGGTGGCCCGCTCCAGCAGTACCACCGGCGCCGCCGTGCCCGCCCCGGCGTCCGCCGGTCGGCGCCCGGCGGAGCCTCCGATGCCCAGCACACTGGCGACGTCCGGGACCCGGCGCCGGGCCAGCGCGATGACGCCCGTGGGGTGGGGCGCCGGCGCGAGCGAGTCGAACGTCCCGGCGGGCACGGTGTTCGCCCGCTCGAGCAGCTCGTCGGCCACATCCGGTGCCAGCGCCTCCGCCAGCGACCGCAGCTGCACCGGGTCCCGGGTCCGGACGTCCAGGACCTCGGCGTCGAACCGGAGCGCGTGCTTCAGCGCATGGAATCCTTCCAGGACCGCCAGCTCCGGGTCGGATCGGGCCGCGCGGTACCGCTCGGTGAGGGTGGGATCGGCCATGGGGCCAACGTGGCGCGGTGCCGCGCGCGCGTCCAGCGTCGTCGGGCTACCCGGCCTCGTCCGCTTCCGCCAGGCGGCCCTTCCGGTCGGCGGCCTCCCGCGCGGATGCCACCACCTCGCGCATGGCCGACTCCGACTCGAACGTCCGGGCGTAGAGCGGGAACCCGTCGGCCGTCTCCCCACCCGGGCGCACGCACGTCATGCCGAACCCCTCGATGAACCGCAGGCCCTCCTCGCTCGCGCCCAGGGCCGCGAACTGCACCGGCGTCCGCCACGGCAGGTCCCGCTGCCAACGGACCATCGCCTCCGCGAAGAGGTGGGCCGCGAGGCCCCGGCCTCGCCATTCCGGGTCCACCAGGAACCCGGAGAAGTACCACACCGTGTTCGGCCCGTTGCAGACCACGGCGAAGTCGTCGGCCGTCAGCGCTGACTCCTCCCGGGCGCCGAGGAGGAAGTCGCCGGCCCGGCGCACGTCCAGCGGCCAGAGCTGGATCGCGCCCCGGAGCCGGTCGTCGATCCAGGCGCCCACGTAGCCCCGGGGGAACGCCCGCCACATCGCCTCGTCCACCAGGCTCGACCGGGGATGGCCCTTCGCCGTCGCCACCGCCAGCTGACGGAGCTCCCCGAACGACCGGCGCCGGGTCAGGTAGTCGAACCGGACCCGGGCAGCGCCCGGCCCCATGAGCTCCCGCGTCCCCAGCGTCGGACCGTGCCCGCTCACGTCCCGAACGCGTACTCGGGCTCGAACCGGGCGGTGAAATGACGCAGCACCGGCGCCTGGTGCGTGAACCGGAACCCGCCGATCTCCTCCCGCCGCTCGAAGACCTCCAGGATGACCTCCACCACGTAATCCACGTGGGACTGGGTGTAGACGCGGCGGGGGATGGTCAGCCGCACCAGCTCCATGGGGCCGGGCTGCTCCTCCCCGGTCTCCGGGTCCCGCCTCCCGAACATGACCGTCCCGATCTCGACGCCACGGATCCCGCCCGCCAGGTACAGCTCCGCGACCAGCGACTGGCCCGGCAGCTCCAGCGGATCGAGGTGCGGGAGGAAGGCCGCTGCGTCCAGGTACACCGCGTGGCCGCCGGGAGGCTGGACGATCGGCACCCCCTCCCGGCTGATGTGCTCGCCCAGGTACCTCACGCTCGCCAGCCGGTACTCCAGGTAGTCCTCGTCCACCACCTCCTCCAGACCCACGGCGATCGCCTCCAGGTCCCGGCCCGCCAGCCCGCCGTACGTCGGGAACCCCTCCGTCAGGATCAGCAGCTCCTTCTCCTGCTCCGCCAGACGATCGTCGTTCGTGGCCACGAACCCGCCGATGTTGGCCAGCCCGTCCTTCTTCGCCGAGAACGTGCACCCGTCCGCGTAGCTGAACACCTCCCGGGCGATCTCCTCCACGCTCCGGTCGCTCTGGCCCTCCTCGTTCAGCTTGATCAGGTACGCGTTCTCCGCGAACCGGCACGCGTCGATGTAGAACGGGATGGAGTGCTCCCGGCAGACCGCGCTCACCTCCCGGATGTTCGCCAGGCTCACCGGCTGGCCACCGCCGCTGTTGTTCGTGACCGTCACCATGCAGATCGGGATCCGGTCCGCACCCACCTCGTCGATCAGCGCCCGCAGCCCG
>JAWVYT010000032.1:0-12669 GCA_033722595.1 Longimicrobiales bacterium | reverse complement strand
GGGACGCCGGGGTCGAGGTAGTAGATGATGGGCTCCACCGGGTCGCTGACCTCCGCCGAGGGGTCCTGCTTCTCCAGCCGGTGGCGGGCGATCCACCGCCGGGTCATGGGCTGGCCGAGCGGCGCAGCGTAATCCGTCCAGGTCACGCCGAAGAAGCCCGCCCGTGGGTCAAGCGCCCGGGGCTCGTACCCGGACGGTGGGGCCGCGACGAACGAGTGCCGCTGCCGGACCGTCACAGCCTCCGGTGTCGGGGTCACGGATGCGATGTGCCGACCGGCCGGCTCACCCTCGAACGTCAGGACCACCTCCACCTCGGTGTTCTCCGGGAACGCCCGCGTGTTGGCAGCGTGGACGGCGCTCCGGCTTTCGTCCAGCCGGTAGCTCCCCTGCCCGGTGGCCTCGAGACGATCGGCGACTCCGTGAACGTCCCGGACCACGAAGTCCGTGGCGTCCACCAGGACCCGTCCGTCGGTCTCGGCCTCGATGGTGAATCCCCAGAGGATCGAGCGGGCGAAGGCGTCCGCCACGGCGCGGCGCTCGGCCGGATTGTCGGTGACGGCCCGGTACCGGTAGTTCGGCTCGCCGAGGAACAGCTTCCGACCCGCCCGCTGGAAGACGACCACCCGGGTACGGCCCAGCTGGTTCCGATCCAGCCCGATGTCGTTGGAGCCGATGCCCG
Organism: Longimicrobiales bacterium; assembly: GCA_033722595.1. GTDB lineage: Bacteria > Gemmatimonadota > Gemmatimonadetes > Longimicrobiales > RSA9 > JAWVYT01. The sequence goes on along the minus strand of JAWVYT010000032.1, from coordinate 11,990 downwards.
CCGCGAGGGAATGGACGTAGAGGAACTCGACCCCGGTCTCGGGGACCTCGAGCCAGAGCTTGCCCTCCGCCTCGTCCCAGTACAGGGGCAGAAAGCCTTCCATGGGCTCCAACCCGGCGGTCTTCGACTGGATGGAGGGCAGCGCACTGGCGGGGCGGGGCGTGGCCGGCGCCGGCTCGCCGGCGGTGGTGCAGGCTGCGGCGGAAAGGCTCACCAGCAGGGCGGCTATGACAGGTCGCATTGCGGTCTCCGGAACGCTTCACGGTGGGCCCCGGACGTCGGGGCGGGGCGGAAATATGCAGGTCCGGGATTCGGGACGCCAACCGAGAGGCGAGGAGGACTCGACGCGTCTGCGGGGACCGCGGTCGCCCACCCGCTGTTCCCGGCTTCCCCCGGGTACGGGCGCGTCGCACCCCCACCGACGGAGCAACCGGGGTGCTAGAACCGTACGCCGACCGCCACGGCGAGGGACGTCTCCGGGTACGGCGTCGGGCCGAGACCGTCGTCGAAGCCGTCCCGGGCACCGGAAAGCCGCACGGCCACGGGCCCCAGGCCCAGCTCCACACCGGCCTCCACGCCCACGGCGAGGCCCGTGGCGTCGAAGTCGATGCCGAGCACCGTGCCGGTGGCCCGCCCACCCAGCCCCCGGACGGAAAGCCACGGTCGCACGGTTCCCGAACGGGCGGGCTCCAGAGTCACCCCCAGACCACCGGCCACCACCACGCCGCCGTCCTCGGCGATGTCGAACCGGCTCACCCCGGCGTGCGCATCACCACACAGTGCGACGCTGCCGACGGCGACCAGCGGATACGTCGCCCGCACCCGGCCGACGATCGGGTCCGGCGCTGCGCCTTCCAGCCCGACCACACGACCGGACCCCTGGATGGCGCCGGTCCCCAGGGCGAGGGACGCGTCGACTCCGTACTGTGCACCATCGATCCCGCTGGCCAGGGCGTATCCCGCGTATCCCGCGACGACGGCGACGGTGTTTCCGGGGCCGCACTCCTGGGCGGTGGCCGGCCGGGCCGCCATGAGCCCGCCCAGTCCGAGGAGTATGGAGAGCGCGACGGGGCCGATCAGGAGACGAGCCGTCATCTACTGCACCCTCAGAAAGGATGCCCGCAGCCGGTTCGGCGGTGCCTGGCCGCCACTCTCGACGTGCAGGATCGCCCGTCCGTTGGCCGTGACATCGAACCGGTTGAACGTCGTGCCGCCGACCCCGAGGCTGATGGACACGGTCTCGCCGTTGGCGAGGCGCGTCACGTCGATCGGGTAACGGTCGAGGGGCTGGTCCCCGACCGAAAGCTGAGGATAGAGCTCCCGGAGGTTCCACGACGCCACCTCGAAGCGGGCATGGATCTCCGGCAGCAGGTCATCGGCATAGACGGCCACCGTCCAGTCCTGCATCCAGTCCAGCGCCTGCCCGGCGCCGAGAACGCGGTTCAGGTTCTCCACGCCTGCCGTCGTACCGTTCACGACATCGAAGAAGAAGGTCGAGTCGTTCGACGGGCTCCGGTCCGCCGCGTAGCGCAGGAAGTGCCACGCCGCGCCCCGCGTCGCCAGCGCATTGGGCGGCCCCATCACGGAGGCGGTGTCGGGGCGGCTCAGGAACTTGGCGAAGTTGTTGATGTTCGAACCCATGTAGCGGTTGAAGATCGAGTCGCCCGGCCCCGGCACCGAGAGCACGGAGTCGAACGTCAGGTTCTGACCGGATCGCAGCCCCGAAACGGCATAGTACAGGAGCTCCTCGGCCGCGTGACTGAGCCCCTCGTTGAGCCACGGCGCCTCGAAGGTGCTGGCCTCATTCACGAACAGCCGGCGCGAGGCGTTGACCAGGTGCTGGAACTCGTGCCCGATGAGCGGGATGGCCAGGTTCCGGACACTCTCCAGGGAGAAGGGCACGCCGGCGACACCCTGCGGGTCCGGGGCAATGAGATAGAACATCTCGCTATGGTTCGACTCGGGGCACGCCTCCAACCGCTGGGTCTCCGTCTCCGGAAACAGATCGCCCGACCAGAAGAATCCGATGGTCACCGACTCCGAGTTCGGGGCATTCAGCTCGTTCACGGCCCGCGTGAAGAACAGGATCGACCGGCCGTTGCCATCGATGTCGGTGGGCGCACCGAAGTGGGCGGTCTCCACCGGGTAGACCAGCGTGTCGAAGGTCGCCGCGAAGTACCCGAAGTCCGAAGCACTCAGGTCGGCAGGATTCGCCGTGTCGGCGTACACGATGGCATGGTCCGACACGAACATGACCTCGCCGGTCCGCAGGTCGATGTCGGAACAGCTGATCGCGACGTTGAAGTCGCGGAACTCGCCGACCGCGGGGACATCGGCGCCCACGCCGGCTCCCAGGAGGTCCAGCGCCACCGGAGTCCCCGCGGCCGACCGGATTCGCGGCTCGAGCTCCCGGATCTCACGCTGTCTCAGCCGGCTGTGGAACGCATGGTCGACGGTGAGCCCCGGCCGGAGGCCGGCCGCGACGACACCCGGCTCCAACCCCTCGTCGGACGGCCCGGCCAGGGCGGCCAGACCGGTGCCCGTGACCGAGATATCCAGGTCGGCCGCGCTATCCGCGGACGCATGGAACGGCATGTACAGGAACATCCCGTCGGCCGGACCCTCCAGGCACACCGCCCGATGCTCGGCGCCCCTCACCTGAACGACCTCCCCGAGACCCACCTGCGTCACATCGCCGAAGACGCAGGAAAGCAGGGACGAGGACGGCCCCGAGACATCGGTACCACATCCGGCCGCCAGGGCCGCAACGAGAAATGGTAGGATTCGCTTCATGGCACCCAAAGACGACGGCCCGACATGACACTCCTGTCGGGCCGTAGAAACTGTCGCCGACGGCGAAAGCTAGTGGCAACGCCGCCGGGTCGCTACCCGCCTACCCGTGGGAGAGCAGTCGCTCCAGCTCTTCCTCGGACAGGTCGGCGGTGCTCCGGGACCCCATGCGCCGCCCGGATCGGTTCTGCTTGCTCTGGGCCTTGGCGCTGCCCGCGGGGGCGCCGGCGTAGTCGAACCCCTCGAGTGAGACCCGGGGGAGGCCGTAGCCGAGCACCCGCTCGATGGAGCGGACCATGCCCAGCTCCGCCGCCGTCATGAAGGTCACAGCGTCGCCTGCCGAGCCCGCCCGCCCCGTGCGGCCGATGCGGTGCACGTAGTCTTCGGGGTCCCGCGGCACGTCGTAGTTGATGACGTGGCTGATCCCCTCGATGTCCAGCCCCCGCTGGGCGACGTCCGTCGCTACCAGGACCTGCGCATGCCCTTCGGCGAAGGCGTCCATCGCGCTGCCGCGCTGCTTCATGTTCCGGTCGCCGTGGATCACGTTCACGGCGATCCCGGCGCCCCGGAGCCGGTGGTAGAGCAGGTCCGCGCCGCGCTTCGTGCGCGTGAACACCAGCACCTGGTCCATCTCGGGGTCCTTCATGAGCTCCAGCAGCAGGTCGACCTTCTTGTCCGGCTTCACCGAGTAGACGATCTGCTCGACCGTCTCCGCCGCCTTCACGTCCGGCGTCACCTCGATCCATACCGGATCCTGCTGGATCCGGGTCGCCAGCGCGTGCACCCCGTTCGGCATGGTCGCGCTGAACAGGAGCGTCTGCCGGTCCCGAGGGATCTGCTCCAGCAGCCGCTCGATCTGAGGCCGGAACCCCATGTCGAGCATCCGGTCCGCCTCGTCCAGGACCAGCGTCTCGACCTCGCCGAAGTCCACGTTGCCCTTGTCCATATGGTCGATGAGCCGGCCCGGTGTGGCGGCCAGCACATCGAACCCCGCCCGCAGACCCCGGATCTGGGGCTCGTACGGGACCCCGCCGTAGATCTCGCCCACGAACAGCTCCATGTGCCGCGTCAGGTCCCGGGCATCCTGCGCGACCTGCTGCGCCAGCTCCCGGGTCGGACACAGCACCAGCGTCCGGAGCCCCTCCCCGTCCTCCTGCCGCTCCAGCAATGGGATCAGGAAGGCCCCGGTCTTCCCCGTCCCCGTCTGGGCGATGCCCACCACGTCCCGGCCAGCCCGCGCGGGCGGGATGCCCTGCTGCTGAATGGGAGTGGGAAGGGTCCAGCCAAGGTCGTCGATGGCGCGCAGGAGCGCGTCCGACGACGTCAGATCCTCGAACGTCATGCCAAGTCCGGCTCTATCGGGAGGGTGGGTTCGCCGGATCAGCGGTTGCGACGGCGACGGGCGCGGGCGTTACGGCGACGCGCGGCCGCAGCCTTGCGCTTCCGCGCCTCGCTCGGCTTTTCGTAGTACCGCTTCTTCTTCATGTCCTTGAAACGACCCGACCGCAGCATCTTGCGCCGGAACTTTTTCAGCGCCCAGTCCAGGCGGTCGTTCTCGCTGAGTACAACCTCGACCATTCCGTCTCCTCTGATGGTGTCGCGACAGCACAAAAAGGTAGTCAAAGCGCGATTTCATGGCAATACACGTGCAGGTTGTGTTCCGGAACGGCGAGAATGCAAGAATGCAAGAGTGCAAGAATCCAAGATGCAAGAATGCAAGATGCAAGAATGCAAGAGTGCAGGATCGTGTGACCGACGGGCGTTGGGAACAGGAGCGGGGGGCGGAGGGAGGCACGTTTTGGGGGAGGGGTGGCGGCGCTGCGGAGGGGTAGCGCGAGTCGAGTGGCGCTCGGCGCTGGACCGGTCGAGGAGACCGCTGGACGACGAGGCCGCCCGATGAGGACCTCGATCTCCCCGTGGACAAGGGGCCCGCCCATACGGCACGGCAGTTACGGGAGCACGGGCACACACCAGGAAACGGAGACCGTCGCCCACACCTGCCCTCTTGCCTCTTGCCCTCTTGCACTCTTGCCCTCTTGCACTCTTGCACTCTTGCCTCTTGGTCACACCGCCGGCGCGTCATTATCTTCCCGTGTTGACGCTGGACCCGACGCAGGCGGAGCTGGAGGCGTATGGCAGGGCATTCCAAGTGGTCGAAGATCAAGCGCAAGAAGGCGGCGAACGACCGGAAGCGTGGGAAGAAGTTCACGAAGCTGATCCGTGAGATCACGGTGGCGGCGCGCGATGGCGGTGGTGACCCGGAGTTCAACCCGCGGCTGCGGCTGGCCATCGACACGGCCAAAGCCGAGGACATGCCGCAGGACAACATCGAGCGGGCGGTCAAGCGGGGCACGGGTGAGCTGGAGGGTGTGGACTACGAGGAAGCCACATACGAGGGCTACGGTCCCGGCGGCGTGGCGCTGTTCATCGAGGCGCTGACGGACACCATGAACCGGACGGTGGCGGACCTGCGGCACGTCCTGGAGAAGCACGGCGGCAACCTGGGCCAGAGCGGGTCCGTGGCGTGGCAGTTCGAGCGGAAGGGTCGGATCTACGTCGATGCGGTCCGGTACGACGAGGACGCCGTGATGCTGGCGGCGCTGGAGGCGGGGGCGGAGGACTTGACCGTCGCCGAAGACGAGTACGAGGTCGCGACGGACGTCACCAGCTTCCACGCGGTGCAGGACGGGTTGAAGGAGCGGGGGATCGAGTTCAGCGACGCCGAGCTCGTGATGATCCCGACCGCCACGGTGCCCGTGGACGGGAAGGACGCGGAGAAGCTGCTGAAGCTGCTGGAGGGGCTGGACGACCTCGACGACGTCCAGAACGTGCACTCGAACGCCGACATCGACGAGAGCGTGCTCGCGGAGGCCGGCACTTGAAGGTTCTGGGCGTGGACCCGGGCACAGCGGCCACGGGCTACGGCGTCGTCGTCGAGGGTGACGGCGGCGCCGTATCGCTCGTGGAGTGCGGCGTGATCCGTACGGGAGCCGGCGACCCGCTGCCCGAGCGGCTGCGGGCCATCAGCGACGGGCTCACCGACGTCCTGGAGCGACACCGCCCCGACCTCATGGCGGTGGAGAGCGTGTTCTACGGCAAGAACGTGAAGACCACCGTGCTGCTGGGCCACACCCGGGGCGCGATCCTGCTGACGGCGGCCCGGCACGAGGTGGAGGTGGCGGACTACTCGCCCGCCGAGATCAAGAACGCCATGGTGGGCACCGGCAGCGCGACGAAGGAGCAGGTCCAGTTCATGGTCAAGAAGCTGCTGCGCCTGAAGCAGGCGCCGAGCCCGTCCGACGCTGCCGACGGTGTGGCGGTCGCCCTCTGTCACCTGCACACCGGTCGGCTCGATGCCGCCGGGCTCGGCCGATGATCAGCCGGATCCGGGGCGCGCTCCTGACGCGGGAGCCGGAGCGGGTGGAGGTCATGACGGAGGGCGGTGTCGGCTACGACCTGGAGATCCCGCTCAGCGTGTTCGAGAAGCTGCCCCGCACCGGCGAGTCGGTGGAGCTGCTAACGTACCAGGTGGTCCGGGAGGACGACCTGATGCTGTTCGGGTTCCTGGACCCCTCCGAGCGATCGCTGTTCGGCCGGCTCCTGGGCGCGTCCGGCGTCGGGCCCCGGCTCGCGATCGCCATGATGTCCACGCTCACCCCGGCCGCGCTGGTCCGGGCGATCACCGACCGGGAGCTCGCCACGCTGGTGCAGGTCCCGGGCGTGGGGAAGAAGACGGCGGAGCGGATCGCCGTGGAGCTCGGCGACAAGCTCGACGACCTGGTGCTGACGGCCGGTCCGTCGGTGAAGGGCGCGGCGGCCCAGGAGGCCGTGGGCGCGCTGGTGGCGCTGGGCTACGCGTCGTCGGAGGCCAACGCTGCGGTCCGCAGGAGCATCGAAGAGGACGGCCCGGAGGACGACGCCAAGGCGCTCATCCGCAAGGCGCTAGCCCACGCCGGCGGGTGAACGGAACCGCAGCGCCCCGCGTGGCGTACTGAGGGGCGGCGCAACAGCGAACGGGACGGAGCGTGGCGAGGAAGCGAGACAGGTCCGACGAGGGCCGCACGAAGAACGGGCAGCAGGACCAGCGGCCCAGGCCGCCGAGGACCGGCTCGGAGATCGCCTGGGACTGGGCGAAGTCCATCGGGATGGCGGTGGTGCTGTTCCTCATCCTTCGGACGTTCCTGGTCCAGACGTTCGTGATCACGTCGTCGTCCATGGAGGAGACGCTCCTGGTCGGCGACTTCCTCGTCCTGAGCAAGCTGGCGTACGGCCCCGAGATCCCCTTCACCGGGATCCACCTGCCGGGCTACACCCAGCCCGAGCGCGGCGATGTGGTGGTATTCCGGCCGCCTCACGACCCGGACCTCGATGTGGTGAAGCGGCTGATCGGCGTCCCCGGCGACACGCTTCAGATGCGGGACAAGCGGCTGCTGATCAACGGGGAGGTACACCCGGAGCCGTACGCGCGGTACAGCGATCCCGAGAACAACGTCGCGCACCCGTGGATGCGGTGGCAGTGCGGTGAGAGCGTGATGCTGAGCCCGGACATCTCGGGCGCGTACCGGGTCCCGACCGATTATCTCGATGGGACGAACGGCGACGAGTGTCGACCGACCCGGGACACGTGGGGGCCCGTGATCGTGCCGCCGGGGCACTACTTCATGATGGGCGACAACCGGGATGACAGCGTGGACTCCCGGTACTGGGGGTTCCTGAACGGCGAGAAGATCCGGGGCGAGGCGCTGATGATCTACTACTCGTACGATCCCCAGCTGCTTCGACCGCTCGCGTTCCTGCGCAACATGCGACCCGGACGCATCGGCGACATCATCCGGTAGCTTCTTCCGGGGGCGTCCGGACGCCCCGCTCTAACTGAAGATCCGGCGGAAGGCGTAGCCGGCGACGAACGCGACGGCGACGGCAGCCAGCGGGTGCCGGCGCACCTGGACCTCCAGGTCGGTCTTCATCCCTTCCAGCTCCCGGGTCCGGACGTAGTCGGCGGCGTGATCGATACTGCGTGCCGCGTCATACGCGAAGGGCCGGGTCGGGGCCAGAGCCCGCGTCCGTGCGGCCGCCCGATCCCCCAGCTCCCGGACCCGGCCCGCGGTCTCCTCGAGCTTGTCGCCCACGGCTTCCCGGGCTCGGCCGGCGACCCGGTCCGGACGGTCGGAAGGCAGCTCCCCCGGCTCGCCCATGCCGGTGGGTCGGTGCGGTACGTTCGTGTCGCCGTTCGTCTCGTTCGCGCTCATCTCTCCTCCGTGATCCCCTGCTTGAGCTCGTTCAGCTCCCGCCTGGCCCACTCCCGATTCTCCTGGAGCGACTCCAGCGGGTTCGACGGGAGCAGCCCGCCGGATCTCAGGTCGCGCACACCACGCCACGCGAGGATCGCGCCCACCAGGAGGAACGTGCCCCCGGTGATCAGTGCCCCGAGCCAGTAGGAGTCGAGCAGGGCGCCGAGCCCCAGCGCGAGGGCCAGGGCGAGGCACAGGAGCCCGACCGTCAGCACCACGGCGCCCGCCCAGATCCACGCGCCGTCGACAGCCAATCGCCGGAACGACCGGCCCACCTCCATGCGGACCAGCTCGATCTCCTGCTGGACCAGCGTGCGGGTGTCCTCCATCAGATCCTTGAGCAGGCGCCCGAGTCCGTCGCCGCCCTCGGAGGGGACCCGCTCCGTCTCCCGGATCTCGGCCGTCTCCACGCGGTCGACCGACTCGGGGGTGGTGTCCGTGCCTGGCATCGCTACCTTTATCCTGTGCCTCGTGGTGATCGTTCCACGGACGCTCCGTGCAACGGGCGTTCCGGTCCTCGGCCCGGCGGGGTTCTTGCAGCTACGGGTCCGGCGCGCACGACCCAGAACCGAAAGCGCACCATGGCTGATTCTACCGACAGGATAACGTCCGGACAGGCGGAGCGGGATACCCACCGAACGGCCGCAGCGACCGCAGTGGACCGCAGCCCCGCCCGGGGCAACGGCCGTCCATCGGATCCGGAGGCCATGAGGGCCGAGATCGAGCGGACCCGGGCCCGTCTGTCCCGTACGCTCGACGAGATCGAGGAGCGGGTCGTCCGTGAGCGCAGGGAGTTGGAGCGGAAGAAGGAGAAGCTCTGGGACCGGGCGACGCTCAAGGGCGTCCGGGGCCGGCTGTCACGGGAGCCGTGGCGGTCCGTGGCCATCGGCTTCGCCGTCGGCTACATCGTGGCGGCCATACGGGACTGACGGAGCCGCAGTCCCTAGGGCCGAGGGTGGCCGTCGGCATCCGCCCGTGCCTCCGCGTCCCGGCCGAGGAGCAGCCACCCCGTGACCAGGAGCGGGAGCCCCACCAGCGCGGCCAGGAGGAACGGCCGGTCCAGGATCGTGCTCTTCGCCACCACCGCGTCGAACGAGACCACCCCGCCCGGGTCCGCCTCCCCCATGCCCGCAGGGTCTGTCCCGACCGTGTCATCCACCGTCTCGACGGGGGAGGGGCCCCCGGCGGCGGCCGCAGCGGACCCCACGTGGATCCGGAAGACCCACCGTCCCGGGACGCCGATATCGAACTTGGCGGCCTTGAAGAGCTTGTTCGTCGCCTGACGCCGCGTCGCGGGCTGGAGGACCGCCTCGGCGACGAACCCCACGGGCGTGGCCGTGACCGTGATCGGCACGTCCACGGTCGCCCCGCCGGAGTCCTGGACCAGCGTGCTGATGTCGATCTCGCCGGTCCGGAGCGGTGTGGGGCTGGAGTAGACGGTGACGACCCACGGCCCCACCGGGGCCTCGGCGATGCGCACGGTCCCGCCGTTGGCCAGCGCCGTGCCGGCTCCGAGCGCGACCGCCACGGCCAGGGCGGGGAGGATCGCGAGGTTGCGGGGGGCTGTCGGGTTCGGGAGACCTCGGTCGCTCCGGCGGGCCGGGGAGACCCGTCGCCCGCGAGTCGGGGTCACGCCACGCCCGCTGGGGTCGGTGACGCGTCGTCGGTCCGGGCCGAGTCCCCGGCGCGGGAGGCCCGGGCCTGCGCCGAGTCGCCGGCGCGCACGGTCTCCGGGATCCAGACGTCGCCCTCGTCCTCCCGCATCATCATGATCACGAGCGCCAGGAGCGGGATGATGTAGAGCAGCCCGCCGACGACCCACATGATGAGCCCGCCCAGCTGCTGGTCGCCCAGCGGGTCCAGTCCCCAGATACTGGGCGAGTTCAGGAACGTCTGGTAGTACGGCTCGGAGCTGAGCGTGAGCCCGGCGCCCAGGACGAACCCGGCGATCTTGGCCGGGAAGAGGTAGAGGATCGCCGCGCCGTAGCTCAGCCGCCGCTCCGCCCCGCTCGGGTGGATGACCGGCCACCAGAAGAGGAGCGCGGAGCCGAAGAACATGAAGTGCTCGAGCTCATGGACCAGGGTGCTGCCCTGGGCCGCGTCGTAGAGGGGTGGGAAGTGCCACCCGAAGAGGACGAGCACGAAGGTCGCGAGCGCCACCCCGGGTCGGGTCAGGAAGTGGAAGACCCGATGGACCGGGTGGTCCTCGTGGAACAGCTCGCCGAGCCATCGGCGGGTCCGGCGGTCGAAGGCCCAGAGCGTGGGGACCATGGGCGCGCCCAGCCAGATCAGGGGCGCGGCGATCATGATCAGCAGCACGTGCTCGGTCATGTGCATGAAGAAGAAGACCGAGTCGAACGTCGCGATGGGCGAGACCAGCGCCAGGAGCACCGTCACGAGCCCGCCGGCGAAGCACCACGCGCGCCACGGCTTCAGGATCAGCCCGCCGCGCCCCCGGTGCCGGAGCCGGTACCAGCCGCGGGCGTAGAGGAACGCGGCGAGCCCCACGCCGATCAGGATCGTCGGCTCGAACTTCCACGACAGGAGGAACGCCTGGAGGTCACCCACCGGCGGCTCCCGGCCCCGGTCGGGCGCCCTCGGTCGCCGTCGACGGCGTCACGCGCTCGGTCCCGGTCGGTGTCCGGCCGTGGCCGACCATCCCGCTCACCGGCCTCTCGTGCTCTCGCTCAAGCCCCATGCTCTCCACTTCGGACATCCCCATGCCGGGCATCATCGTCCCGCGCATGGCCATCGGCTGCATCATGATCCAGGCGCCCGCGCCCGCCAGCCCCAGGGCCAGTACCGCCCAGGGGATCACGCCCCGGAGCGCGGCCCGGGCGGTCGCGAACGTCCGGCGGGAAATGTAATAGAGGAGCACGAGCGACCCCAGAAGCCCCGCCTCGAGGACCAGGAGCTCGAGCGGGAGCAGCCAGTCCGCCGGGACCAGGGCCGAGAGCGTCCAGTCGGGTGGACCGGACGCGAGCCCCAGGTCCACGGCGCCCCGGTGCAGGACCGGGATGAGGTTCAGCCCGCCCGCCAGGAAGTGGAAGGCGTAATGGGCGAGCCACATCCCGAAGCCCACCGGCACGAGCCCGAAAGCGAGGCGGAGCACGGCGTCTCGGGTGGAGACCTCCGGGTCGCCCGCCAGCCACCGACCGAGTGCGCCGGCGCCCAGGACCAGGAGCGTCGGTACCACGAGGAGCCCGAGCACCAGGACCAGCGTCCAGACCACGGTCTCGCTCCCGGTCCCCAGCAGGCCCCCGATCTCCATCTCGAGCATCTGCATGGGCAGGATCATCCCGGCCGCGTTCAGGAACGCGGCGAAGACCACGACCATGGCCAGGGCGAGGACGTCGGGCCGGTCGGTGAGCCGCCCGATCCCCGACCGCCACCGGTCGCGGACCAGCTCGCGGCCGGGCAGCCGGGCGGCGATGGCCACGTTGTCGTACGGACACGCCTGGATGCAGTCCAGACAGAAGGTGCAGTCCAGGTTGCCGACCTTCCGGGGCTGGAAGAGCCACAGCTCGCACCCGCTCTGGACGAGCCGCTCCTCGCCCGTGCGAGGGTCGACCTCGTACCGGCCGGCGATGCAGTCCTTGGTCTCGCACGTCTCGCACGTGGCCACGTCCCGGACCCGGACCTCGCCGGGCGACGCCAGCGAGTTGACGAAGTTGAACGAGCCGATCGGGCAGACGTACTTGCAGAACGCCGCGCCCCGGAAGAAGCCGTCGATGACGAACGCCGCGGCGAAATAAGCGATGATGACCCAGGCCGTGAGCAGGGGGCTGGCCCACAGGTCGAGCGCCTCGTACGCCCAGAGGAAGAGGACCAGGAGGATCACGGCGAGCCACTTGGCCTGGAGCCACGGCGGCCAGTGGCGGTCGGCCGGGAGCAGCTTCTTGGCCAGCC
>JAWVYT010000031.1:0-13322 GCA_033722595.1 Longimicrobiales bacterium | reverse complement strand
TGGAGTCGCTCCCCGGCCGCTGCTGGAGCGGCGTGGTGGGGAACATGAGGTTCACGATGATGACGACCGCGATCGAGAGAACGATCGCGAGCAGGAATCTGGCGCCTTCCATCACCCGTTCATCCGGTGGTCCAGTTCATCCCGGCGCGGGCGCGGCCCGGGCACCGGATCGTATCCGCTGCCGCCGAAGGGGTGACACCGGAAGAGCCGCCGGAGGGCGAGCCATCCTCCTCGGAGGGCCCCATGCTCCTGCACGGCCTGCTCGGCGTACGCGGAGCACGTCGGCGTGAATCGACACGACGGCGGGGTCAGGGGCGAGACCCACCGGCGATAGACGCGGATCACGCTCAGGAGGACGCGGGCCATTGCGCCTCCAGCCAGTCGACGAGCTCGCCGGCCAGGCGCGCATAGGAGACGTCGTACGCCTCCCGCCGGGCCCGGACCATGAGGTCCACCCGGGCATCCGCGGCGTCGAGCCGCGGCAGCACTTCCCGTCGAAGAGCTTCCTTCAACCGCCGTTTCACTCGGTTCCTCCGAACCGCCGTATTGCCGTGCCGGGGCACCACGAGGCCCACTCTCGAAAACGATGCGGGGGAATCGGAGAACAGAACATCCAGGTGTGGAGTTCGGCTCCGTTTCCCCCGTTTGAAGAGCGCCCGGATCTCGGCTCCACGCGTGATCCGTCGGTTTCGCGGCAGCCCGCGGCCGCGCGCCTCACGCGCGTCCGATACCACCCGGATACGCGCCGGCTACTTCTTGCCGCCGGTCCGAACGGTCAGGCGCTTCCGGCCCTTCTTCCGGCGCCGGTTCAGCGTCTTCCGTCCGCCTCGCGTCTTCATCCGCTTGCGGAACCCGTGCTTGTTCTTGCGCTTCCGGTTCCGCGGATTGTACGTGGGCTTGCCCATGGGTGCCCCCCGTTGTCGTCATGATTCGCAAAGATTTGGATGGTAATCCCGACCGTGACCAAGGTCAACCCCGTGGAGGCCGTATTTCCCGGTGTGACGGGGCTTTCCGCGGTTTGTTGACGCATCACGGAGGCGGCCGTTAGCTTGGGCGTTCGGCCATGGATCCTGCCCTGGTTTTCCTCTGATTGACGCGATGGAGCTCACCGCCTCCGAGGCCTGGTCCCGGATACTCGAGAACGCCCGGGAGAAGCTGCCGGAACCGACCTATCGGATCTGGCTCGCGGAGACGGAACCCCTGGCCCTGTCGCAGGACCTGCTGGCCGTGGGTGCCGGCAGCGAGTTCGCGGCGGAGTGGATCGAGGACAAGTACGGCCGCATGCTCGCCGACGTCGCCGCCGAAGTGCTCGGCCGCCGGCTGACCATCTCGTTCCAGCACCATACCGAGCTGGAGGACCGGGCCCCGTCGGCCCGTCCCGTACCCGCCGTCCCGGCCGAGCCGGAGGGCGTGGCGCCCCCGGCCAGGACGGTCGGCGCCCCGTTGAACGAGCGGTACGTCTTCGACCGGTTCGTCGTCGGCGGCAACAACCAGCTGGCGGCGGCCGCAGCGCGGGCGGTAGCCGACCAACCCGCGCGCATGTACAACCCGCTCTTCATCTACGGGGGTGTGGGCCTCGGGAAGACGCACCTGATGCACGCCATCGGGCACTCGCTGCTCGACCGCGAGCCGGGCAAGCGGGTGGCGTACGTCTCCAGCGAATGGTTCACCAACGATCTGATCGGGTCGATCCAGGAGGGCCGGATGTCCGAGTTCCGGCGTCGCTACCGCGAGATCGACCTGCTCCTGATCGACGACGTCCATTTCCTGGGCGAGAAAGAGCGCACGCAGGAGGAGTTCTTCCACACGTTCAACGCTCTCTACGAGGCCCAGCGCCAGATCGTCGTGACGAGCGATCGCCCGCCGAAGGAGATCCCGGGCTTGGAGGAGCGGCTGGTCTCCCGGTTCGAGTGGGGCCTGGTCACCGACATCCGCAGCCCAGACCTGGAGACCCGGGTCGCGATCCTGAAGAAGAAGGCCGACGAAGGGGACATCGTCATCGACGACGAGGTCCTCGAGTACATCGCCCGGAACTGCCGGTCGAACGTCCGCGAGCTGGAGGGCGCGGTGATCAAGCTGCTGGCCTACTCGTCACTGACCCAGCGCGACATCACCTCGGAGCTGGCCCGCGAAGCGCTGGGTGGCGTCCTGGCGCCGGCCGCGGAGCGAACACCGGAGGCGATCCGGGAGCGCGTCGCCAACGAGTACGGCGTCACCGTGGACGCGCTCACATCGCGTCGCCGGACGAAGGAAGTGACGGTCCCGAGACAGGTCGCCATGTTCCTGATCCGGGATCTCCTGGAGCTGCCGCTCACGACCATCGGCGACTACTTCGGCGGCCGGGACCACTCCACCGTGATCCACTCGGTCAACAAGGTCGAGGAGGAGATGGAAGAGGACGACGCGTTCCGTCACAAGCTGGAAGCGCTGCGGGCCGAGCTCGGAGGATGACGTGCACTGTCCCGTTGAAGCATTGTGGGAAGCGGCCGAGTTATCCACATTGGCCAACGAGATGTGTAGAGCGTGGAGCACGGCCGGCGCCGGTCCACGCCTTGTCCACAAGGTGACAGACCACTGTAAATTATTCGAGCGCAGCAGTTTAGAGGGGTAATCGAGTCCGGTTTTCCACGGATCCACACCCTCTATTACTACTACGGATGAAGTAAATAAGAGAACAACCACTTCTCTGGCGTGTGGAAAGAGCGCCGCACCCGGACCAAGGACTCGTGAGGCCTGAATGAAATTCACGATCACGCGGGACAACCTGCAGCAGGGCCTGGCCGCCGTCGGGGCGAGTATCCCGACGCGTACGACCCTGCCCGTCCTTTCGAACATCCTGATCGAGGCCGGCGACGATGGTGTCCAGATGAGCGGCACCGATCTCGACATCGCCGTCACGCTCCGGGTCCCGGCGGAAGTCGAGGAGCCCGGGGCCATCACGGTTCCGGCCAAGAAGCTCCAGGAGCTGGCCCGCGAGCTGCCGGAGGCGCCCGCGAAGGTCGAGACGACGGGCGAGCGATTCGAGCTGGAGTGCGGGAAGGCCACCTTCCGGCTGAACGGGATGCCGCAGGACGAGTTCCCCAACTTCCCCGAGGTGGACTTCGACGCGAGCTGGACCATCTCCAGCGAGCTCATCTCGGAGATGATCGAGCGCACATCGTTCGCCGTCTCCACGGAGGAGAGCCGTCCGATCCTGAATGGGGTGCTCTGGCAGCTGGCCGACCGCGAGATGCGGATGGTGGCCACCAACGGGCACCGGCTGGCGAAGCTGACGATCCCCTCGGACTCCGAAGGTGCGCCGCACACGGACCTGATCGTACCCCCGAAGGCGCTGGCGCAGGTGCAGCGGCTCTTCGAGCAGAGCGACGAGATCGAGGTCGCCCGGAGCGAGAACCACCTCGGCTTCCGGCGGGACGGCACCCGCGTGTACACCCGGCTCATCGAGGGGCCCTATCCCAACTACGAGCAGGTGATCCCGAAGGACAACGACAAGGTCGCGCTGGCGGACAAGGAGACGCTGACCCGGGCGCTGCGCCGGATGGCCGTGGTCGCGAGCGAGCAGACTCACCGGGTCCGGCTCGCGTTCAACGGGTCGGCGCTGCGCCTGTCCGTGGAGACGCCCGACCTGGGCGATGCCCACGAGGAGATGGAGGTGTCGTTCGACGGCGACCCGCTGGAGATCGGGTTCAACGCCAACTACCTCCTGGAGGTCCTCCGCTACATGCCGACCGACGAGGTCAAGCTGACCTTCAAGGCGCCGGAGCGGGCGGCCACCATCGAGCCGGGCGATGAGGACGCGGAGGAGGGCGACTACCTGTGCCTGATCATGCCGCTCCGCCTGCTCGAGTAGGGGTGGGAGGGACCGCAGGGCCGCGGCCGTCCCATCGTGCCGCCCGGGGCCAGGCCGCGTGCGCGGTGCTGGCCCTCTTTCTGGTCGCGTGTGGCGATCCGCCGGCTCTGGAGGTCGGGCCGGTGGGCTACGAGGCGGAAACCGTCGCCGCGCTCGACCCGGCACAGCGGACGCTGCTCACCCGGCTGACCGCGTTCGGTCTGGCCGTGGCCCAGGACAGCGTCGACGCGCTGATCGCCCCGAAGGTGCGGGCGGATCTCCAGTCCATCGTTCTTCAGCGGGTGGCGATGGAGCTGGCCGTGAGCAGCGAGGGTGTGGACGAGGACGAACTCAGGGCCGCGTACGCCCGGGACCCGCAGCACGAGCTGGTCGTCCGCCACCTGGTGGTCCTGTCCGAGCGCTGGCGGCCGCCGGAGCATCGGGACTCGGCGAGGGCGCGGGCCGTCGAGGCGCTGGAGCGGGCCCGGGCGGGCGAGGACTTGCAGGCGCTGGTCGCCGAGTACTCGGACGAGCCCCGCGCCGCCGAGCGTGGCGGCCTGCTGGAGCCGGGCCGGGAAGGCAGCTGGGTGCCGGAGTTCTGGGAGGCCGCGTCGTCTCTGGAGGAGGGCGAGATCAGCGACGTGGTGGAAACGGAGTTCGGGTTCCACGTCCTGCGCCTCGAGGAGCGTCGCCGCGTCCCGTTCGAAGAAGTGCGGGATGACGTCCTGGAGACGTTCGTGAACCTGCCCCGCGCGCTGGGGCACGCCGCGGACTGGGTCGGCGGGGTACAGGACGAGATGCGGATCGACACCGGCGCCATCCGCGCCTGGCAGGCCGGGGACCCCGTGGGCCGGCCGCTGGTCCGGTGGCCTGATACACTGGGGATCCCCGAATACGGCGCCGAGGAGCTGCGGAGCTACGTGGATACGTTCCGGTCGGAAACCGTGCCGGAGGTCCGGGCGATGGCGTCGGCCGACATGGTGGACCTCGTCGTCGGGAGCACTCGGACCCATGTACTGCTGGCCAGGGCCGAGGCGGAGGGGATCGCCCCATCGGAGGCGCAGCGACAGGCGATACGCGACCGCTGGGTGAGCCGGGTCGCCCGCTGGGCCTCGGCCCTCGGGTTCCGGCGCGGGATGCCCGAGAAAGAAGTGAAGGCGCAGTCGCTGCAGGCACTCACCGCGCAGGCCCAGAGCGTGGCCCAGGCACGGGCCGAGATCTCGCAGCTCGCCGGGCGTCTGGAGCAGCTCTATCCGGTCAGGACTCCAGGAGCTCCGACGCCGTGAACAGCGCCACGAGCGGATAGCCGGCCCGCTCGAGCCGGTCCCGCCCTGAGTTCTCCCGGTCGACCACGGAGAGTACCCCCACGACCCGACCCCCGCTCTCCTCCACTACCTGGATGGCGCGGAGTGCGCTGTCACCCGTGGTGACCACGTCTTCCACGACGACGATGTCGCCATCGCGCTGGAATCCGCCCTCGATCCGCCGGCCCGTTCCGTGTGCCTTCGCCTCCTTGCGGACGGTGAACGCGTCGAGGTTCCGGCCCTCCCGTACCGCCGCGTGGGCGAGGGCGTACGAGACGGGGTCCGCGCCGAGGGTCAGCCCGCCGACGCACGCCGGGCTCCACCCCGCTGCGTCCAGCGCGTCGAGACCCACCCGCCCGATGAGGAGCTGACCGAGCCCCGACATCGTCGTGACCCGGGCATCGATGTAGAACGTGGATCGCCCACCGCCGGAGAGGACGAAGTCCCCCCGGCGGACCGATCGGCTGCGCAGCAGCTCGAGCAGACGATCGCGGTCCGTACGGGTCACGGACGGTCCGGATGCGCGAAGGCCAGCGCCGGGAGCGCGCCGGCCCGAGTGGCTTTCATCACGAGGCTCTCCTGAGGTGACGGATCCCGTGGAAGGTGCGCGGCGGAGGCGGGAACGGCAAGGATCCAGGCGCCTCGGGTGGCGGTCGCCGCGGGTCCCGACCGAGCGCCGAAGCGCGCTGCGGTGAGCGTTTTCGCTCACGGTATCATCCCCGACAGGCATTTCCTCCAACTCCCGACAGAGATCCGCGAGCTCATGGCGTATGGTGGGGATGCCCGGGGGAGTCCCGCCGGTGTGCGACAGGAGGTATCCGTGAAGAACCCCGTGCTGGTCGCGACGGATGGAGGAGACGAGGCCGTCCACGCCCTTCAGTTCGCGGCCGCGTACGCCGCAGCGGAGGACGTGCCCGTGGAAGTCGTCTCCGTCGTGGCGCCGCTCAGCGACCTCCCGATGCCGCTGCCGCACCGCCAGGAGCTGGAGCACGCGCACGCCCAGAACGCCGCGGAAGCCGTGCGCTCCCACCTTCGGGACATCGTAGGCCCGGTCACCTGGCCGATCCATGTCAACCTGGGCCGCCCCGCCCCGGCGATCTGCACGATCGCCCGGAAGCGGGCCGCCTGTATGGTCATCCTCGGCGTCGCCTCCCCGGACACGGAAGGCAACGAGACGGCGCTGGAGCTGCTGCACCTCGCGGAGAAGCCCGTGCTCGTCGCGCGGTCGGGTCGTCTTCCGAAGGCCGCCGTGGTCGGGATCGACTTCCGGCCGTCGTCGGTCCAGACCGCCCAGCTGGCGCGGACCCTCCTCCGACCGGGGGGCACGCTGCACCTGGTCCATGTGAAGCCGTCACTGGACTTCCCTGCCGCTTCCGTCTGGGACTGGGGCCCGTGCTACGAATGCGCGGTGGAGGGCGGCTTCGACGACCTGGCGACCCACCTTTCCGCCGGTGGCACGGAGGTGACGTGGGAGACCCGTGTGGGCGAGCCCGCCCGGGTCCTCATCGAGGTGGCTACCGAGCGGGCCTCCGATCTCCTGGCTATCGGGAGCGACGGCTACATCTGCAACGATCGCGTCGTGGTGGGCCGGGTGGCCCGCGAGCTCCTGTCCGGCGCCCCCGTACCCGTGCTGGCCACCCCGGTCACCACCCGGGTCCAGGGCGACTTCGCCGACCTGCCCAGCGTCCGGGTCGAGGCCTGAGCCCCGACACGCCTGTAGGCTGATCTCCCTCCCCGGCGCCGCGCCCGGCCGCCGGGGGATCCCCGACTTGACACACGGACCCCGCAGGGGCACGCTTCGGCCCCGCGTCGGCGGCCCCTATACACGGAATCGAACGGGACAGAGACCCGATGAAGACCGATATCGAGATCGCACAGGAGGCCGAGCTCCGGCCGATCACGGAGATCGCAGGGAAGGTCGGGCTGGGCGCCGACGAGATCATCCCGTACGGCCGGCACAAGGCGAAGATCCCGCTGGACATCTCCCGGACCGACGCGCCACCGCGAGGCAAGCTGATCCTGGTGGCCGGGATCAATCCGACGCCGGCCGGCGAAGGGAAGTCCACCATGGCCGTGGGGCTGGCCGACGCCCTGAGCCTGCGGGAGAAGAATCCGATGCTGGCGCTGCGGGAGCCGAGCCTCGGTCCGGTGTTCGGGATCAAGGGTGGGGCTGCGGGGGGCGGCTACTCGCAGGTCGTGCCCATGGCCGACATCAACCTGCACTTCACCGGCGATTTCCACGCGGTGGTGTCCGCCCACTCGCTCCTCTCCGCCATGCTGGACAACCACATCTGGCGGCCGAACTCGCTCGAGATCGACGTCCGGAGGGTGACCTGGCCGCGCACGGTGGACATGAACGACCGGGCGCTCCGCCACGTCATCGTCGGGGTGGGCGGGATCAACGGCGGGACGACCCGGGAGGACGACTTCGTGATCGCGGCAGCGTCCGAGGTCATGGCGATCTTCGCGCTGGCCTCCGGGCTGGAGGACCTCGAGAAGCGGTTCGGCGATATCATCGTCGGGTTCACGCGTGAGAAGGAGCCCGTCCGGGCCGGCGACCTGAAGGCCGCGGGCGCCATGACGCTGCTCATGAAGGACGCCATGGCGCCGAACCTGGTCCAGACGCTCGGCGGCACCCCCACGCTGATCCACGCCGGCCCGTTCGGCAACATCGCCCACGGCTGCAACTCGCTGGTCGCCACGAACACCGCGCTCCGGCTGGGAGACTACGTGGTCACCGAGGCCGGGTTCGGCGCGGACCTCGGCGCGGAGAAGTTCTTCAACATCAAGAGCCGGGTCGGCGGGCTGGAGCCGGCCGCGGCGGTGATCGTGGCTACGGTACGGGCGCTGAAGATGCACGGCGGGGTGCCGAAGAGCGACCTCCAGACGGAGAACGTCGACGCCCTGAATCGCGGCCTGGAGAACCTCGAGGCCCACGTACAGAACGTGCGGAAGCACGGCGTGCCGCCGATCGTCGCGCTGAACCGGTTCACCGCCGATACCGACGCCGAGGTCGCCGCCGTCCTCGAGGCCGCAGCGTCGTGGGGCGTGCGGGCCGTGGAGGCGGACCCCTGGGGCTCGGGCGGCGAGGGGTGTCTGGAGCTGGCGGACGCGGCCGTGGAGGTCGCCGATTCCGGGGAAGCGCGCTTCGAGCCGCTCTACGACCTGGACCAGGGGCTGCAGGCGAAGATCGAGACCATCGCCACGGAGATCTACGGCGCCGAGGGCGTGGACTACGACCCGTCGGCGCTGAAGCAGATCGACAAGATCGAGTCGGCGGGTCTCCGGGAGGCCCCGATCTGCATGGCCAAGACCCAGTACTCGTTCAGCGACGACCCGACCAAGCTCGGGCGGCCCACGGGGTTCCGGATCACGGTCCGGGAGGTGACGCCCTCCGCGGGTGCGGGCTTCGTGGTCGTGAAGACGGGCGATATCATGACCATGCCGGGGCTGAGCTCGTCGCCTGCCGCAGAGGGAATGGGCGTCGACGCGGACGGGAAGATCTTCGGGCTGTTCTGACGACCGGGGCCCACCCCGCCCGGAGACCGGGACGGGCCGCGGCCTCCACCGTCGCACCCGGGACTCGATCGCGCGGGGTCAGCCGTTTGGACGGTTGACCCCGCGGCGGCTATTATTCTCCCACACTCCCCTCGCCCGTTCCACCAGTCGACAACGAGGAAGCCGTGTACTGGAACCTCTCCGGCGTGCTGGCGCTCGTGCTCCTGGCAGGCATGGGGGCGGCGCTCCCCGGTCCATCCGACGGGCCCCGGCCCTCGGAGGTCCGACACGACCCGCTCCCCGCTGTCCGGTCGAATGACGTCGTCGTGTCCGCCACGCCCGCACCCGACCGCGCGCCGGTCCTGGAAGGGACGATCGAGGGAGTGCTGAAGATCCGGACCCGGCCCCCGCGTCGCACCGTCGATCGGTACGGCGCGTCGCCGGCCGTGGCGGAGGTCCAGGAGATCCCGGCCGTCGTGTTCATCGCCGGGCGCCTGGGTTCGACGCCCGCCACCCGGAACGACGCCGTCATGGCGCAGCAGGACACGGCCTTCTCGCCGCCGCTGCTGGTGGTGCCCGTGGGTACGACCGTCCGGTTCCCCAACCAGGATCCGTTTTTCCACAACGTCTTCTCCTACTCGTCGGCCGCCCGCTTCGATCTGGGCCGGTACCCCATGGGCGAGTCCAAGTCGGTCACCTTCGATGAGGCGGGGATCGTGAAGATCTACTGCGAGGTCCACGAGTCCATGCGCTCGGCCATCGTGGTGACGGAGAACCGGTTCTGGGCCCGGCCGGGGCCTGATGGCACGTTCCAGCTGGACGGGGTCCCGATGGGAACCCACACGCTGGTGGCGTGGCACGCCGACCGCGGCGAAGCGGAGCACCGTGTCGAGGTGCCGGCGGACGGTGTCGTGCGGGTGGAGCTGGAGCTCTAGCGGATGGACCTGGCCCGCCGCCTGGATCCGCGGTCGAGCTTTGCGGCGAAAGTGGCCCTTGCCCTGCTGGGTACCGTGGGGCTGCTCATGGCCGTCATGCTGGTCGTGGTCCGGGGCGAGACACGGGGTCAGATCGAGCAGGTGACCGAGCGCGCCGTGCTCCAGGCGCAGCGGGCGTTCGAGGAGTCGGAGGAGCGGCGGAGGGAGCAGCTGGCCCGCCGGGCCGAGGTGTTCACCGACTCCCGCCGCACGCTGGCGCTGCTCGAGGGCGCTATCGAGGCCGGCCAGATCAGCGACCGGCTCATCGCGGACCTGGTCTACAACCTGGAGCTCGCGGGGTTCGAGGACACGACCACCCTCACGATCCTTACGGATCCGGACGGGGCGCCGGTCATCACGCTCATGGGCCTCGCCCCGGCGATGGGGATCGATCCCGTCGCGATCGCGCCGCTGACCCGCGAGCTGCTCGCCCGCTTCGTGGCCGAACTCACCGGGTACCAACTCGTGAACGGCCGGCTGTACACCGTCCGGTCCGTGGTGCTAGACCTCATGAGCCGCGTCATCGGGACCGCCGCGTTCGGCCTGCCGATCCGAGACGAGGACGCCGAGGCGGTGGGTCGCGTGGTGGGGGCCGAAGTCTGCTTCGTGGCCGGCGGCGAGTGCGTCGCCGGCACGCCGCTGAGCCGGACGAGGCTCGCGGAGACGCTGGCCGGCCAGGTCGGCCAGGAGGCGCGCACGCTCGTCGAGCTCGACGGGGAGCGCTGGGAGCTGGTGGCGGAGCCGCTGACCGCCGAGGGCCCGACGGAGGGTTGGCTGGCCATGGCCGTCCCGCTGGAGCCGGTGCTGGCGCCGTTCGACCGGATCCGCCGCTCGCTGGCCATCGGGAGCGTCGCGGCGCTCGCCCTCGCGCTTTTGCTGGCCGTGCTCATTTCCCGGGGCCTGACGCGCCCGGTCCGCACGCTGGTGGACGCGACCCGCCGGGTCGGCCGCGGCGAGTACGATACCCGGGTTCCGGCGGACTCGTCGGACGAGATGGGACAGCTGGCCGAGTCGTTCAACGCCATGACCGAGGGCCTGGCGTTGAAAGAGCAGTACCGGGGCGTGCTCGACAAGGTCGTCAGTCGGGACGTGGCCGAGGAGCTGCTCCGGGGCGACGTCCGGCTCGGGGGCGAGAGCCGGGATGCGACGGTCCTCTTCGCCGACGTCCGCGGCTTCACCACGCTCACGGAGGGGATGGAGCCACAGGCCGTCATCACGCTGCTGAACCAGACGATGGAGCGGCTCAGCACGATCGTGGACGAGGAGGGCGGTGTGGTCGACAAGTACATCGGCGACGAGATCATGGCCGTGTTCGGCGCGCCGCTCTCCCAGCCCGACCACGCCGAGCGGGCCGTGCGTGCGGCCGTGGCGATGCAGACGGCGATGGAGGACGTGAATCGGGCCCGCCTGGCTCGCTCCGAGCCGGCAGTGGAGATCGGCGTCGGCGTGCACACCGGCGAGGTAGTGGCGGGCAACATGGGCTCCACGAACCGGCTCAACTACACCGTGGTGGGCGAGTCGGTGAACCTCGCCGCGCGACTCTGCACGACGGCCGATCCGGGGGAGATCCTGGTCAGCGAGGCGGTCAGGGACCGGCTGCCCGACGATGTCGTTGCGGAGCCGGCGGGGACGCGGGAGATGAAGGGCTTCAGTCGGCCCGTCCGGGTCTATGCAGTGAAGCCGGGTGCGCGGGTTTCACGGTCCGCGAGCCGAGCGGGCGGCGTGATCCTGGCGCTCGTGCTGGGAGGGCTGGCCGCCGGGACTTCGGCCGGGGCGCAGTCGGCGCCGACGCTCCGGGACGCGGGCCTCGAGTGGATCTCGCCGGAAGGCACGGTCCAACTCGGCCTCAGCGGTCGCATGGACCTCGAGGGCTACGTTCCCACTGGTTCGAAGGCTCCATGGATCATCCCCGCCACGAACCCGTTTTTCGCCGGCCGAGCCCGTCTCTTCGGCGATCTGTTCATCGGGTCCCGGATCTTCGTCTCCACAGAGCTGCGCGTCGATCGCGGCGAGGAGCCGCGGCCCGGACCGTGGGACGCGCGGGTCGATCAGGCGTACGTGCGAGTCGGCCCGGTGGCAGGACTCTTCCTGCAGGCCGGCCGGTTCGTGTCGCCATTCGCCGGCTATCCCCAGCGGCACCACACCGATCGAGATCCGTTCATCCGGCCGCCCCTGATGTACGAGTACCGGACCATGGTCTCGGCGGCCCTGGTCCCCGCGAACTCGGCGGAGTTCACGGACTGGAAAGACGATCCGACCCTGTACCGCCCGGTCGGCGCGCCCCCGATCTGGGGTGCACCGTATCAGTGGGGCGCGATGCTCCTCGGCCGCGCCGCCGGCGTCGACTTCAAGGCCGCGGTCATGAACAGCGCGCCGTCCAGTGAGCCCGACGAGTGGAGCTGGTCAGCCAACGCCATGGACCGGCCCTCGGTGGTGCTCGGGCTGGGGTACACGTTCGCCCCCGGGCTGCGGATCGACGCGGGGTACAACCGTGGCCCCTACCTGGCGGATCAACCCCTGGGGCCCTTCGCCGCGGGGTGGGGCCCCGAGGATTACGACCAGGTCCTGCTCTGGGGTCGGGCACGGGTGGAGTTCGGCCGGACGATCCTCCGGGCGGAGGTGCTCCACGACCGGTGGGAGGTCCCCAACGTCGCCGAGGACCCCGTAGACGTCTCCTTCTCCGCCGAGGTGGAGCAGACGCTGTCGGCCGGACTGTACGTGGCGGGTCGTGCCGGGGTCGTGCTCTTCAACGAGATCGACGCGTCGGGCTTGAGCTACGTATCGGGCGCCTCGTACACGCGCGATGCCTGGGACTACGACGCCTATCGCTTCCAGCTCGCCGCGGGCTACCGGATCCTGCGCAACCTGGGTGTCCGGACAGAATACGCCGTAAACTGGACCGCAGCACCGACCGACGCCAACGCGAACCTTCTTTCGACCCAGCTGTGGTGGCAGTATTGACGCGACACATGCCTACCGGCGAAGCACGAAGGAGGAACGGATGCGGTGGAGGATCGGCGTCCCCGTCGTGGCCCTGGCGGCTGTGGCGGCGACACCCTCGGCCAACGCGCCGGTCCGCCTCACCCTGTTCTCGCCTTCCCAGCCGACGGGTCCCGTATCCGGCGTGCTGGTGACGGGGACCGCGGCGGCCGGCAGCCCGGCGCTGAACAGTGTCACCATAGACTTCATCTTCGACCTGATCCGGACCGACAGCGCCTTCGTCATGGTCCACTCGGTCACGTACCCGGACGGCGAGATCCGGGGACACGTCACCCCGGAGTAGACCCGGCGGTCCGGCCCGTGTCGCCCAGGAGGCCGGGCCCGGGCCGGGTCACGCCCGACCCGGACCGTGCGACGGGGGTGCTTCCGGCGCCGACGCTCCTGCCCGGCTCGCTACCAGCCGCAGGTGCGGCCCTCGTTCTGCTGATCCAGCCACTCCTGCAGCGGCGCGAAGTAGTCGAGAATGGCGCTCGCGTCCATCTCCCGCTGGCCGGTCAGCGCCTCGAGCGCCTCCTGCCACGGCCTGGCCATCCCCATCGCCATCATCTCCTGGAGCCGGGCGCCGGCCTCCGCGTCGCCGTAGATCGAGCAGCGGTTGAGGGGACCGTCGACGCCCGCCTGCTCACACCGGGCGCGGTGGAACTGGAACTGGAGGATCGCGGCGAGGAAGTACCGGGTGTACGGCACGTTGGCCGGCACGTGATATTTGGCGCCGGG
>JAWVYT010000030.1:0-13365 GCA_033722595.1 Longimicrobiales bacterium | reverse complement strand
CGGGAACCGGCACACTGGCTCGAGTCCAGATCGACTACACCTACGAGCTCGGCTTCTTCGGTGCCCTGGCCAACTGGGCGGCCGGAGACCGGACGCTGGTGCTGTCGACCTCCTTCGTCATGCGGAACGAGTGACCGAGACGTCGTCATGAGAATATCTCGATATTCATGGATACTGGCGGGTGCAGCCCTGTCCGGCCTTCTGGCCGGGTACGTGGCCCTCGTCTACGTAAGTGAGCAGCCGGCACCCCTCGAGGCCGCGACGTCGTCACGGACTGCGCTGGTGGCCAGGCGAGACCTTCCGGCGGGAGCGATTCTCCGGCGGGAGGACGTCAAGAGCGTGACCTGGCCGGGATCCGCGGTGCCCCGCGGACTCGCCACACAGGCCGGAGAGGTCGTGGGTCGCGGCTTGATCACCGAGGTGAGGGAGAACGAGCCGCTGCTCGAGTGGAAGCTGGCCCACAGGGACGCTGGAGGCGGGCTGCCGATCACGATCCCGGAGGGGAAGCGTGCCGTGTCGGTCCGGGTGGACGAGGTGGTGGGCGTGGCGGGCTTTGTGCTCCCGGGCACGCGGGTCGACGTGCTGGCCACGGTCGTGCCCGGCACGGACCGCAGGCAGACCACCACCCGCATCATCCTCCAGAACGTGCGGGCCCTTGCCGCCGATCAGCAGCATCAGCAGGACATCGATGGCGAGCCCCGATACGTGACGGTGGTGACACTGCTCCTGACCCCGCAGGAGGCGGAGATTCTCACGCTCGCCGCGACCGAGGGTCGTATCCAGCTGGCGCTGCGAAACACCCTCGATTCGGACGAGATCGAGACCCCTGGCCAGCGCATTACGTCACTGGTCGGGACGCCAGGGGGAAGGTCCCGTCCCGCGTCGACCCGGGCGTCCAGCCCGAGCGCCGTGCGCACTGCGCCGGCGCCGATCATCGAAAGCTACGAGGGTGGGCAGCGAACGCTTCTGCGATTTGAGAGAGGAGGGGGGCGGTGAGGAGTCTCGAGAGCAGGACACGTCTGATGAGTGGTGGGGCCCTGCGGAGCTGGATCATGGTGCTGGCCCTGGCCGCCATCGTGGCGGGCGGGTCTCCGGTCTCGGCTCAGGCCTTTCTGACCGAGCCCGACCAGGCGGTGAGCCTGGCCCGAGGCACCTCCATCGTGCACGTCAGCCCGGTACCGATCAGCCGGATCTCCATGGCCGATGCCGAGGTGGCGGAGGCCGTCGTGATGTCGCCGACGGAGGTCCTCATCAACGGGAAGGCGCTGGGGACGACGACCTTCATGGTGTGGGACGAGGAAGGACGGCGTCACATCTATGTGGTAGAGGTCACGGCCGACGCGGGCGCCCTGGCACGGCATCTCACGACGCTGTATCCCGACGAGTCGATCGACGTCGCGGCGCGGGGCAATTCGCTGATCCTGTCGGGCGAGGTGACTTCCGCGTTCGTGGCTCGGCGGGCGCTCGAGCTGGCGGAGGGCACCGGTGCGGTGGTGATCAACAACCTCCAGACGCCCGCGCCTGCGCAGATCCTCCTGCAGGTGCGTTTCGCGGAGGTCAGCCATTCCGCGCTGAAGCGGCTGGGGAACCAGGTGCTCGAGTTCCTGAACCCTGACCTGCTGACGGCGGACGGCGACTGGCGCGGGAGCACGGATTCGGACGGGGCCATCGAGCTGTCCCTCATCAATACCGACGCCCACCTGCGCGCCATCATACGGGCGCTCGAGGAGTCGGGCGACTTCAAGAGCCTGGCCGAGCCGAACCTGCTGGCGCTGGACGGCGAGGAAGCCTCGTTCCTGGCGGGCGGGGAGTTCCCCTATCCCACGGTGCAGGGCGGTCAGGTGAGTGACGCGATCACCATCGAGTGGAGAGAGTTCGGCGTTCGACTGAACTTCACGCCCACGGTCACCAACATCGGCAACATCAACCTGGCTATCGCGCCGGAGGTTTCGTCCCTCGACTTCGCGGGCGGCCTGGTGATCGCCGGCTTCCAGATCCCGACCATCCTCACCCGGCGCGCCGCTACGCAGGTGGAGCTCCGGGAGGGTCAGCACCTGGCCATCGCCGGTCTGATGGACCGTTCGATCCAGGAGAACGTCCGGAAGCTGCCGCTGCTGGGCGATATCCCGATCCTGGGCGCGCTCTTCCGCACGACCTCCGAGCGTCAGGATCTCACCGAGCTCCTGGTCATCGTGAGCCCGCGCATTGTCGAGCCGAGTGATCAACCGCTGTCGATCCCGACGGGCGAGCCGGAGACGTGGGACTGGGTAGAAGAGCTCGCTCCCCAGAGCGGCGACACCGTGCCGGCTCCTTCCGGCCAAACCGGTCGCTAACCGAAGGTCTATCCGATGATGAAGCGAGTCCAAGTCGAACCCGGGAACCACGAGACCCATCAGGCCGCATCCGTGTGGACTGAGTGGGTGGCGGACGAGCGCGGCTCGGTGACCGTGATGGTCGCTCTGACGATCACGGCGCTCATCGCGATGTTCGCGTTGGCCATCGATCTCTCCGCACTCTTCGACGCTCGCTCCGAGGCCCAGCGGGCCGCTGACGCGGCGGCCCTGGCCGGAGCCAGCGCGTTCCTCGAGTACCAGCAGGACTACGCCCGCAGTGTCGCCACCGACCGGGCGGTGGAGCTCGCTACGACCAATGAGATCCGGAACGCGTTGATTCAGCCGGAGGACGTGACGGTCCTGGTGAACCTGGACAGCGCCACCGTTCGGGCCCAGGTCCGGCGGGAAGGAGTGCCGACCTGGTTCGCCCGGCTCCTGGGAATCGATGCGGTGGCCATCGGTGCCGAGGCGACGGCGTGGGCCGGCGAGGCCGGTGCGGCCCAGTGCCTGAAGCCGTTCGCCATTCCCGACATGTGGGAGGAGACCACCGACGACCGAAACGGGAACCGGATCTGGGATGCCGGGGAGCGGTGGCAGTATGAGCCCGGCGAGGGCGACCGCTACGTGCCCTACTCCGGTCCCGGTGGCTCGCCGACCGAGACCGGGTACGGCAGCAACTGGCGGGACGGCTACACGGATGATCACGGCCGCACGTACGCGGCCGACTACGGCCGCCGGATCACCGTGAAGACCACGGATCCGAACCAGACGATCATGCCGTCCTTCTTCCTGCCCTGGGTGCTCCCGAACGACCCGAACCAGGCCGAGTGCGGCGGTACGAGGAGCCCTGGCTCCGGTGGTGGCGGTGGCAGCGACGGTGGTACGGGCGATCCCGGAGGCGGCGGGCCGGGCAGCGGCCAGGGCGCCGGGTGGTTCAAGTGGGTGGAGCGCCGTGGCGAGCTGGGCGGTTCTCCGGGCAACTCGGGGAACGCCGGGGGCGGAAGCGGGACCAGCGCCGGAGGCGGCGGCACCACGCGGGACGACGGTGCGGGCAGAGGCGCCGCGCGGTATCGGCGCAACATCTGCTCCTGCAACGCTTCGATCATCGACCTCGACACCGAGTACGTCATCGAGCCCGGGAACATGGTGGGCCCGACGTACCAGGGCGTTCAGAACCTGATCGCGCAGGATCCCGATGCGTACTGGGACGACCGGTCGAATACCGTCGTGAGCGAGTATGGCATGGACAGCCCCCGCGTCATCACCGTCGCGATGTTCGACCCGGCGGAGATCTCCTCGCCCGGCCGCCAGTACATCCGGTTCAACAACTTCGCCCGCGTCTTCATCGAGGAGCAGGCGTCACCTCAGTCTCCGGTCACCGGCCGAATGCTCTATTACGTGCGGGGCGTCGGCTCGGACCGAACTGGAGAGACGACGGGATCCCTCGTGCGGACCCTACAGCTGATTCGATGAGAGATACCATGAAGACCTTCGACACCGATCCCCGGACGGGGGACGAGAACGTGGGCGCCGGGCAAGAGTCGGAGCAGGTCCGGGCGGCGCTGATCACCGACGACGATGACCTCAGGGAAGTCGTCTTCGAGTCGATCCAGACCAGCGGACTGCCCGTCACGATCGGGCTGGACGTGATCCCGCCCGCCGGGCCGCTGGACTCCGAGCACATGGAGCGGCTCCGGTCCTACGACCCGCACGTCGTGATCCTGCACATGGGCAACGATCCCGAGCGGGGCATCCGGGCCGCCGGTACGATCTCGGCAGGGGTGCCCCACGCCGCTCTCGTCGGCCTCGGCCCTGAGCTCGACGCCGCACGGCTGCTGGATGCGATGCGAGCCGGGCTGGGGGAGTACGTGCCCGCACCGCTGGGGCCGGGCAGCGTCCGGGACGCGCTGGAGCGGGTGATGCGCAAGAGCGGGTGGACGGGGGGGATGGGAGGCCGCCGCAACGGTCAGCTCCTCGCCTTCTTCTCGCCCAAGGGCGGGGCCGGCTCCACCACCGTCATCACGAACGTGGGGATCGAGCTGCACCGTCTGACCGGCAAGAAGACGCTTCTGGTCGATCTCGACCTCGAGCTGGGCGAGATCGCGTCCCATCTCGGCGTTCAGGCCCGATTCCACTTCGTGGACCTGGTGCGGAACATCCACCGCATGGACGGGGACCTGCTGGCGTCGTACATCGAGGCCCACAAGTCCGGTGTCCACGTCCTTTCGGCTCCGTTCGAGCCGGAGATCGGCGAGGAGGTCGGCGGCGACCAGATCGCACGGATCCTCGGGATGCTGCGCCGCCACTACGACTATGTGCTGGTCGACACCTCGAAGTCCCTGGCGCCGCCGGCGCTGGCAGCGCTCCGGACGGCCGATCCGATCTTCCTGGTCACGAACATGGATGTGCCGTCGCTGCGGAACCTGAAGCGGTGCTTGCCGATCCTGGATGGCGCCACGGCGGGTGACGCGGAGCGACTGCGGCTGGTGGTCAACCGGTACAACGCGAAGAGCCTGGTCAGCCTGGACGACATCGAGGAGACACTCGGCATCGAGGTTTACTGGACCCTGACGAACGACTTCGACTCGGTCATCACGTCCATCAGCGCGGGACAGCCGCTCGTACTCCAGGGAAGCAGCCGGTACGCGGAGGAGTGCAAGGCGCTGGCACGAGATATCGCGAGCGGAGCCCACGGCGCCACACGCGAAACGACGTCGGTGGTGAGCCGTGTGCTGTCGCGGCTCCGGTCCCTGATGTCCCGCACCGGCTCCGAGTCCCGGAACGCCCAGGAGGTACTGGCCCATGACTGATCGCAAAGCAAAGACCGACCGGCTGGAACGGGATGGGGGTTGGGGCATCGGCAGCGCCCAGGGCTCCAGCGATCCTGCCGCGGGTTCCGATCCGCGACGCGGGTCGAATGGCGGGTCGAACGCCGACCTGCAGGCCGTGAAGGGCCACATCCATCGCAAGCTCCTGGAACGGCTGAATCTCTCGAATCTCGACCGGCTCGACCGGGATGCCGTCGTGGAGACGATCCGCGGGCTGGTTCGGGAGCTGCTGGCCGCCGAGTCGATCCCGCTGAACGTCGATGAGCGGGACAAGCTGATCATGCAGGTCCTGGACGAGATCTTCGGGCTCGGCCCGCTCCAGCCGCTCATGGAGGATCCGACCATTGCCGACATTCTGGTGAACACGGCAGAACAGGTCTACGTCGAGCGGAACGGTCGGCTCGAGCGGACGGATGTCCGGTTCCAGGACGACCGGCACCTGCTGCAGGTCATCGACCGTATCGTCTCCTCCGTGGGTCGCCGGATCGATGACACGTCGCCGATGGTGGATGCGCGGCTGCCCGATGGGTCCCGCGTGAACGCCATCATCCCGCCCCTGGCCATAGACGGTCCGCACCTGTCGATCCGGAAGTTCAACGATGACGGGATCTCGGCGGAGGACCTGGTCCGGATGGGGTCGCTCAGCGAGCCCATGCTGCGACTGCTGGAGGGCGTGGTTCGCGCGCGTCTGAACGTGCTAATCTCGGGCGGGACGGGTGCCGGAAAGACGACCCTGCTCAACGTCCTTTCGGGGTTCATCCCCGAGACCGACCGGGTCGTGACGGTAGAGGACTCGGCTGAGCTCCGGCTGCGCCAGCCGCACGTCGTCCGGCTCGAGACCCGGATGGCCAACGTGGAGGGCGCGGGCGCCATTCCTCAGCGGATGCTGGTCGTCAACGCGCTCCGGATGCGGCCGGATCGGATCGTCGTCGGGGAGGTCCGGAGCGCGGAGGCGGTAGACATGCTCCAGGCCATGAATACCGGGCACGAGGGCTCGCTGACCACGCTGCACGCCAACTCGCCCCGCGACGCTCTCAGCCGGCTCGAGACTATGGTGGCCATGGCGGAGCTGAATCTGCCGGAGCGGGCGGTGCGGACGCAGATCGCGAGCGCCATCGACATCGTCATCCAGATCTCCCGCTTCTCCGACGGGACTCGACGGGTCAAGCAGATCGCGGAGGTCGTCGGGATGGAGGGGGACGTCATTACCATGCAGGACATCTTCACGTTCGAGCAGACCGGCCTCGAGGAGGACGGTCACGTCGCCGGGCGGCTGCGCCCCACGGGCATACGGCCCCGGTGCATGGATCGCCTCGAGGCCGCCGGATTCGAGATGTCCTCGGACGCCTTCGTGGACGCCCCGCAGGACGGGCGCCCCGAGCGCTGGACCTGAGCCGGAGGAGCGATCGTGCCTCGTCCCGACCCCTGGTTCCTCGCCGCAGCGGCCGCCGCCAGCGCGGTCCTCGCCGTGTTCGTGCTGTTCCAGGCCATGGCGGCCTTCCGGGAATGGCGACTGCGCAGGGATGCGCTCGCCACTCTGAAAGACCGTGACCTGCGTGAGCCGAGTCCCGAAGTCCAGGGCTCCCTTATCAGGGCCCGGGCCGACCGCGACAGCGGGTTCCTGACGGAACTCGCCGATCGCGTGCCCTGGCTCTGGGACCTCGAGCACGTCCTCGTCCAGTCTGGCTTGAGCTGGACGCTGGAGAAGTTCGCGGCGCGGACCGGCGTCGTGGCGGCGATGGCCGGGGTGATTGCGCTCCTGATATTCGGCAGCCGCTGGGTCGCCGCCGGGGCGTTCCTCCTCGCCGGCATCACTCCTTACCTCTATGCGCGGTGGAGGAGGCGGAAGCGGATCCAGAAACTGGAGATGCAGCTCCCCGAGGCGATCGACCTGATCGCTCGGGCGGTGCGGGCGGGGCACCCGCTCTCCGCAGGTCTGGGGATGGCGGCCGAGGAAGTGCCGGAGCCGCTGGCATCCGAGTTCCGGATCACGTTCGAGGAGCAGAAGTTCGGGCTTCCCTTCGAGGAAGCGCTCCTTGGCTTCGGAGACCGGGTGGAGATCGTGGATGCGAGGATCCTCATCACCGCGATCCTCGTGCAGCGCGAGGTCGGCGGGAACCTCACCGAGATCCTGGAGACGATCGCGGAGACCATGCGGGACCGGTTCAATCTCAAGCGGCAGGTGCGGGTGTACACGGCTCAGGGCCGGATGAGCGGCTATACGCTCGCTGCGCTGCCCATCCTGGTGGGGTTGGTCATCACGGTCATCAACCCGGACTACATGACGGTGCTGCTCCACGAGACTGTGGGCCGAGGTATGCTCGTCGGTGCGGCGGCCCTGCAGCTGATCGGATTCATATGGATCCGCAACATCGTGGACGTCCGGTACTGAGGTGGCGACGATGATGCCGATTGTGGTTGGGATCCTGGCCGGGCTGGCCGTGACGCTGGTGGTGATCGGACTGTTCGATCTCGCCACGGCGCCGTCGCGGGCCGTCTCCCAGGAGATCGAGGCGCTGCGAAGCCGCAACCCGAGCCCGTTCGGGTCGGTGTCACGTCGCCGTCGCCAGTCCAGCAAGCAGAAGCTGCAGGATGCGATCGGCAAGCTCGGCGAGCAGATGATGAAGCGGGGCACCCCGGACCTGGAGGGCTGGACCAAGAGGCTGGTGCAGGCCGGGTTCTGGAGCCCGGAAGCGACACGCATCTTCTTCGGCGCCCGAGTGGTGCTCGCCGTCGTTCTCATCGTCGCCGGACTCGCCACGGGCGCGATCTTCGACCTGCGACTGCCCGCCATGCTGCTCCTCTCGCTCTGGTTGGGTGGCGTCGGGTGGCTCGTGCCGAGCCTGTATGTACGCCAGCGACGGAAGAAGCGGCAGTTGGAGATCTCACAGGCACTGGCCGACGCCCTGGACCTCATGGTGGCCTGCGTCGAGGCGGGGATCGGCCTGAACCAGGCTCTGGTCCGGGTGGCCGAGGAGATCCGCAACATCAGTGAGGCGCTCTCTGCAGAGTTCGCCATGGTGAACCTGGAGATTCGGGCAGGCACGGCGCGGGACGACGCGCTGCGAAATCTCGCGGAGCGTACAGGCGTCGAGGACATAGAGAGTCTCGTCTCCACCCTGATCCAGACGGACCGGTTCGGTACGTCGGTCGGTCGGGCGCTGCGGGTGCAGGCGGATACGCTCCGTCAGAAGCGGCGCCAGCGGGCGGAGGAGGAGGCGGCGAAGACGACGATCAAGCTCGTCTTTCCCCTGGTCCTCTTCGTCTTTCCCGCCCTGTTCGTCGTCATCCTCGGGCCGGCGGTGATCCAGGTGGTCCAGGCACTGGCGGACATGCAATGAGGGAGGTGAGCGTGGTTCAGGCAGATACGGGTGTTGCGGTGGCGTCGAGCGTCGCGGTCGCGGACTCGTTCCCGAGCCGCCTGCGCGGCCTTCTCGCCCGGCCTCCCATGGCCAGAGAGCAGGGGCTGCTCCTGTTGGAGTGTGGCTCCATCCACACCGTCGGGATGCGGTATTCCATCGACGTCGCGTTCCTAGACGCCGACGGCAGGGTGGTCCGGAGTATCACGGACCTCGGACCGTGGCGGCTCGGGCTCGGCGGCGCTGGCGCCGTCCACGCCCTGGAGCTTCCCGCCGGCCGCCTGCGTGAGACTGGAACGGACCCGGGCACTCGCCTCAGCTGGAGTTGAACCGTGCAACCGATCGAGAGCAGTTCGCCCGCACCCATGCCCCTGCCTCCCGGATCCCTCGAGGAGACCGGACTTTCGGCAGAGTTCGTGGCCGGGCTCGTCATCAAGGCCCTTTCCCACCGAGGCTCCGCGGCGGGCTTCGATCTGGCCGACATGCTCGCCCTGCCCCTGCCGCTGCTCGACGACGTGATCGAGCAGCTTCAGGATCGGCGGTTCGTCCAGGTCCAGGCGACCCGGGGACCCACGCGGGGTGAGTACGTGTTCACGCTGACCAGCGATGGACGGAAGCGGGCCGCAGAGGAGCTGGAGCTCTCCCGGTACGTGGGCCCGGCGCCCGTGCCCTTCGAGGACTTCCGCCGCTGGGTCGAGCTCCAGACGGTCGAAGGCACCCGTGTATCGAAACCGGAGCTCCAGGAGGCTCTGGACGACGTCGTGCTCCAGGACGCGATGCTCGAGCTCCTCGGGCCGGCGGTCAACTCCGGCCGGTCCATGTTCTTACACGGCGAGTCGGGTAACGGCAAGACGCTGTTGGCGAAGCGGCTCGCCCGGGTCTTCGGTGAGCGCTACTACGTGCCCTTCAGCGTCCTGGTCGACGGCAGCGTGATGATCGTGTACGACCCCGTCCACCACGGCCCCCTGGGCTCCGAGGACGGAGCGGCCGAGCGCACCGTGCTCGAACGACCGGGGCGCGGGTCGAGGGCGCCGGAGGGGGCCCACCCGCAGGACATGGAGCCCAATGGTTCCGGCCCCACGGCATCACCGGCGGTCACGGGTACTCGCAGCGCAGCGGCCGTGGAAACGGCCGAGGACGCGTCCGACCAGCCCGGCGGGGCGGCGGCCGACGTGCGGCAGGAGATCCTTCGGACCTTCGCAGCCCACGATCGTCGGTTCGCGGCAGCAAGCCGACCGGTCGTGGTCACGGGCGGTGAGCTCACCCTGGAGCAGCTCGACCTCCAGTGGGACAGCACCGGGCGCATGTACCAGGCACCGCCCCAGCTCAAGGCAGCGGGAGGCGTCCTGCTGGTCGACGACCTGGGGCGCCAGAGGGTCGAGATCCGCGATCTGCTGAACCGGTGGGGGGTTCCCCTGGAGCATCGGCAGGATCACCTGACGCTAAGGAGCGGCCGACGGATTGTCGTGCCTTTCGACTGCTTCGTCATCTTCTCCACCAACCTGGAGCCCCGTTCCCTCGCCGATGATGCCTTCCTGAGGAGAATCCATTACAAGATCGAGGTGTCCGATCCCGATCGGGCCGAATACGAGCGGATCTTCCGCGCCTGCTGCGACGAGCGGGAGATCGAGTTCGATGAGGGAGCGCTGGACTTCCTTTTCGACCAGTACTACGGCGAGGACGGGATCGCGCCCCGCAGGTGTCACCCCCGTGACGTGCTGGATCACATCCAGGACCTGGCGGAGTATCGCGGAGAGCCGGCTCGCCTCGCCCGGGACCTGCTCGAGCGGGCGTGTCAGAGCTATTTCCTGTCTCCGGGCTCCGGCCGGGGACACGGCGTGCAGCAGGCAGCTGCGAGCGCGCCGGACTCGAATGACCGACGGAGAAGCACGCCATGATGAATTCAATGAGGGACGAGGGTGGTCCCGGAACGTCCGGGGGCGGTGGGGAGCCGTCCGTAGACTATCGGATCCGGGAGGTCGAGGCCCGGCTGGCACGACGCCTCGACGCGGCGGAGTCGCAGCGGGTTCAGGTGAAGTGGCTGGCTCGCCTCATGGGCGCCGGCGTGGTGGCCCTGCTAATCGCGCTGGTCTTCGTCGTAACGATGGCAGCAGGCGACCACGAGTCGCTGACCGCCGGGAGTCTGCATGCCGAAGAGCTCGTGCTCCGCGACGCGGCCGGCGTGACCCGCGGTCGCCTCGGGATCGATGAGGACGGCCGCGTCCAGTTCTCGCTCTCGGATCGCGACGGGCGGGCGCGCATGCGGCTCGCGGTCCTCGGCGACGGCTCGCCCGGGCTGACCATCACCGACGCCGAGACCCGGCCGCGCGCCGTGCTCGGCTACCTGCCCGATGGGACGACCAGCCTCGTGTTCGCCGACGCCGAGGGGATCAGCCGCGCCGTGGTAGGACTCGGCCCCGACGGGTCCACACACGCGCTCTTCGCCGACCGGACCGGGCAGATCCGGACGCTCGTGGGGGTCGGCGCCGACGGCGTGCCATCCGTGTCGCTCGTCGAGGGCGACCAGGTAGTGGCCGCCCCCGACACCGTGTCAACCTACTGAAATCCGGAGGGCAGCGATGATGAAAGCAGCTCGGGGCGCGCGGTATATCGTCTCCACTCTCGTCGTCGGGCTTCTCGTCAGCTCGTGCGGGGACCGGCGCAGCCTCACCGATCTCGAGAATGAGAACGACGGGGATCCCGAGTTCGACTTTTCGGCCGACCTGATCGCGTTCGAAAGCACCCGCGACGGCAACCCGGACATCTTCCTCACGACCGTGGACGGCTCGGACGTAATCAACGTCACGAACCACCCGGCGGTGGACGGAGATGCCGCCTGGTCGCCCGACGGCTCGAAGCTCGCGTTCGCATCGACGCGCGATGGGAACGCCGAGATCTACGTCATGAACGCGGACGGCTCGGACGTGGTCCGGCTGACCCACGATTCAGCCGTCGATCGGTTCCCGGCCTGGTCCCCGGACGGCAGCACCATCGCGTTCGAGTCCACCCGGGACACGGTCTTCGAGATCTACCTGATGGATGCCGACGGGTCGAATCAGCGGCGCATCACCGAGAGCCAGGCCGATGACACGGAGCCGGTTTGGCTGGCCGATGGCTCGAAGATCGTCTTCTGCTCCCTGCGCTCGGGCAACGCGGACATCTGGATCATGAACCCCGATGGCACCGCCCTCGTCAACCTGACCAATGACCCGTCCTCGTTCGACTGCGCACCGGCCGTCACGTCTTCGCCGAGCGACCCCGCCAAGATCTCCTTCGTAAGCGATCGGGCCGATGGCAACCTGAGCATCTGGACCATGGACGTCGATGGGTCGAACGTCTTCCGCCTGACCAACGATCCGGCAGACGATTTCGACTCGTCCTGGAGTCAGGATGGAGGGATGCTGGTCTTCGACCGCGAAGCGAACGGCAACGTGGACCTCTATACCATCGAAGCCCCGGGAACCAACCTCCAACGCATCACGAGCCACGAGGCGGACGAGTGGAACCCGGTATGGAGGCCCTGAGGGTGCCGGGGACCGCCGAAAAGATGGCGTAAATCAGGAAATAGTTACTGCACATCGCGCGACAACAGGCCTCTATTCGGAGGAGGCCAAAAGGCGTAAACACTTTTTTGATAGAGGTTTGGAGGCGTCAGTGCGGCCCGCGGTACATCGGTTGCCCGTCAGTGTTCGCGCACGGAAGGGCAGCGGGGTTCACCTCCGTTCACGCCTGACGCAGCAACCCATTCCACGGACGCGGCCCCGCAGGGCCGAAGGGAGGACACCATGCTGTCTCTGCTGGAGAATTTCTGGAACGACGAGGCCGGCCAGGGGCTTACCGAGTACGCCCTGATCCTGGCCCTCGTATCCATCGGGCTGATCGCCGTCCTGGTCATCTTCCGGGATGCGATCGGCGGGATCTTTTCGCGGATCGCGCAGGTTCTCGAGGGTGCGCCCAGCGAGGGCTACACCCCCTAGATTTCCAGCGTAGTGATGCAGGGGCGCCGAGCGACTCCGCAGCTCGTCTGCAAGGGTCGCTCGGCGCTCGTGCGTTGGCCCCTGTCACAGTATCTTCCTGGAGCCACGCTCATGGTGGGGGTCGTGATCGCGCTGCCGTGGGCGGCGGCCGTGGTCTACCACATCGGCGTCCTATTCACCGGAATCGGCCGGCCGGGCGTGAAGGAGTTGGCTCGGTGACTCCGGACCGTGCAGCCGGTGCGCCGTCGATCGAAACGAGCGAGTCATGGCGATCCTGAATCCGACGGACATCTCCCTGATCTTTCTGGGCATCCTCATCGTGATGGTCCTGCTGGAGGTGCGGAAGCTCAGCCGCAAGCCGGAGCAGGTGAGCCAGCTGGAGGAGAAGTTCGACCGACTGTCAGAGCAGATGGAGCGGATCGGCGGGCCCCAGGACATCCAGCTCCCGGGGGGCGCCCAGATCGTAGAGGCCGGCGACGCGTTCGAGACGATCTCCGAGCAGCTGGAGCGACTCGGCCAGTCGGCCGCGGAGATCGACGCCGAGATGATCGGGGAGGAGGGGATCCGCCGGTTCCTGGCGGGGCTCCAGCAGTTGAGGCAGGACCTGGATACGGCGCGGGAGCAGTTCGAGTCGACCGCACGGAACCTGAGTCAGGCGTCGGACTCCATGCGCTCGGCGGGGGCGACCCTCCGCCGGATCGAGGCCCAGGTCGAGAACGTCATGGCGCCGGCGGTGGAGCGGGGTCGGGTGGACGCGGCTCGAGCGGACGCGTCCGGCCGGGAGCCGGCCGGAAACGACGAGTAGCGTCCGGTCGGTCCGGTCAGTCCCCGAGCGCCGCGATGGCGTGCACCGCGGCCCGGATCTCCG
>JAWVYT010000029.1:0-13521 GCA_033722595.1 Longimicrobiales bacterium | reverse complement strand
CTCCAGGCGGAGGCCGGCTACGAGAGTCGGATCCTCGTGCCGGCGGAGGTCCGGGAGCTCGAGCCCGCCATCGGTCCCGACATCGTTCTCGGGCTGGCGACCGACTACGACCACCAGCTCGATGCGGCCCGGCTGACGCGCGCGCTGTGGCTGGCGGCCGAGCACGCCGGCGTCGACGCCCGACCGGACGCGCCCGCGGCCGGCGTGGTCACGGCGGACGGTGCCGTCCGGGGTGTCCGGCTGGAGTCGGGCGCTGTCGTGGACGCCGACGCAGTGGTCGTGGCCGCGGGCGCATGGAGCGGTCGTCTCGACCTGCCGCTTCCGCTGCCCGTGCGTCCGGTCCGGGGCCAGATCGTGGTTCTCCGGACCCCGTCGCCCGTCCTGAGCCGGACCACGTGGGGACCGCACCTCTACCTCGTCCCGCGCCAAGACGGCCGGCTCGTGGTCGGCTCGACCATGGAGGAGGTGGGCTTCGCCCCGCGCATCACCGCCGGCGCCGTGGCCCGACTCCTGGGGCTCGCCGCTCGGGTCGTGCCGGAGCTCGCGGAGGCCGCGGTGGAAGGGTTCCGGGTCGGGCTCCGACCGGCGGCCGAGGACGGGCTCCCCGTGATCGGCCCCGATCCCGCCGTGCAGCGCCTGTTCTACGCCACCGGCCATTTCCGGAACGGGATCCTCCTGGCGCCGGAGACGGCCGAGCGGATCGCCGCGATGGTGCTCGACGGCGCCGCCCCGGAGCCCGCCTTCGATCCCGGCCGGTTCGCCCGGTAGGCGCTCAGGGGTCGGAGCAGTCCCGCGTGTAGCCGCACCGGGCGCACTTCAGCTTGCACGAGGCGGTGTAGTACATCTCGCCACCGCACACCTCGCAGTAGACCGGCGCCGACGCGTCGTAGCCCGGGTCGTAGTCGGCCCGGTCCACCGCGTCAGCCTCGGGGTCGGGGATGCCATCCGCCGGGCGGGACGCGCCCTCATCGGCCCCGGTCATTCTCCCGCGCCCGGCCGGGGCCCGGGCCTGGCGTCGCTGTCGTCGTCCGCCTTCAGCTCGGCGAAGTACGCCGTCGCCCGCTCCGTGAAGTAGAGGTACCAGACGAGGCCGGCCAGCACGGCCAGGAGCCCGACCGCCCCGGCCAGGATATCCCCGAGGCTCGTGCCCACGCCGCTGAGCGCCGGTCCGAATACGGCCAGCGCTACCGGCAGGAGCACCGCCGGCCGGGCCCAGCTCTGCCGGAGGCTCAGCGCCAGCGCGGCGCCGATCACGGCGAGCCCCATGGGCAGCAGGACCGGCAGGACCCGGGCGATGGCCTCCGACCGGGGGACGGTCTCCCCGGCGATGGGCACCGGGCCCTCACCGAAGACCAGACCCAGGAACAGGAGCACGGTGGCCCCCGCCCAGAACCAGTAGAGCCACGTGAGGAGACTGACGCCCAGCGGACGCTCGCCCACGGCCGGCGCGCCCGGACCCCGGACGGGCGCCGACGCGGGTCCCGCCTGCATCCCGGCCGTGGGCCTGTCGTTCTCGCGGTCTTCGGTCATGTCGCAAACGCGTAGCTGAAGTACCAGCGGAGCAGGGGCTCTCCCCAGAGATACGCCACCGTGGCGCCCATGGCCAGGAACGTGCCCAGCGGGAGGTAGGTGCCCATGGCCTCCAGCTTCCCCTGGATCCACGCCAGCGGAACGCCGATGACGAGTCCGAGCGCGGACCCGAGGAAGACGGTCAGGAACGCGCCCCCGACCCCGAGGAACGCGCCGATCATGGCCATCATGTGGATGTCGCCCACGCCCAGCGCCGGCTTCCGGAGCAGCCATTCGCCGGCGAGCTTGATGCCCCACATGGCCGCGTACCCGACCCCGGCCCCGATGACCGCGGTGAGGAGATCGAAGCCGCCGGGCCACGCCGCGAAGGCGAGCCCCAGCACCGCACCGCCCAGGGACAGCTGGTCGGGGATGATCTGGTGCTCCCCATCGATGACGGCGATCCCCAGGAGCAGCGTGAGGAAGATCGCGCCCCGGACCGCCTCCGGCTCCGGACCCTGCCAGAGGGCCATCCCCAGCCAGATCAGCGCTACCGCGAGCTCCACCGCCGGGTAGCGGATCGAGATCCTCTCGCCACAGTGCCGGCACTGCCCCCGCAGGACCAGCCAGCTCAGGATCGGGACGTTGTCGTACCAGGCGATGGGGGCCCCGCACCCGGGGCACCGGGACCTGGGGCGGACCACCGACTCCCCTGCCGGCCACCGGTGGATACAGACGTTCAGGAACGACCCGATCGCGGCGCCGACCAGGGTCAGATAGACGGTGAACAGCGTCTCGGTCATGCCGGGTTCCGGGTCACGAGGTACAGGAGGATGCCGGCCGCCACGGCCACGTTCAAGGACTCTACGGCCTCCGCCATGGGGACGGCCACCAGCGAATCCGCGCGGGAGCGGAGGAACCCGCTGAGGCCACCGCCCTCGTTGCCCACGGCCAGCGCGGTGCGACCCGACAGCGCGAGGCGGTCCACGGGTCGGCCGGCGGCATCGGCGCCCAACAGGAGGTAGTCGTGCTCGCCGAGCCAGTCCGCGAGCGACTCGGGGCCGGCGGCCACGATCGGGGTCCGGAACACGGTGCCGGCCGATGCCCGGACCGCCTTCGGGTTCCAGGGGTCCACGGTGCCGGGCAGATACGCCGCCGCATCGCAGCCGAAGGCCGTGGCCGAGCGGATCAGCGTGCCCAGGTTGCCGGGGTCCTGCACGCCGTCCAGGACCAGCAGCGTCGAGGTCTCGCCCAGGGGAAGCGCGTCGAGGTCGGCGAACGGGATCTCGGCCACCACCAGCACCCCTTGGTTCGTGCTGGTGTCCGCCAGCTCGTTGAGCTCGTTGCGACCGGCGTCCAGGACCGGGCCGGCCGCCGTGAGACGCGCCGCGAGTCGGCCCCCCCGCTCCGTCTCGTACAGCGCCGGCGACACGACGCTCTTCCGGACGGGGATCGCGGCGTCCAGGAGCTCCTCCACCACCCGGACGCCCTCGGCCAGGAACAGCCCTTCCGCTTCCCGGTCCTTGCGGTTGCCCAGCGCTCGGATTCCCTTGGTCTCCGACCGGCTCAGCATGATCGGCCCGGATCTCGCATCGGAGAGAGTGTGCTCCATTCCATGGATACGCGGGTTGCCATCATGACTCCATTGCTACGCCGTACATTAACGCTCGGGCTCGTCGCCGGCGCGACGGCCATCGGATCGTGCGCAGTGTCGACCCAGCAGGAGCTCGAGCTCGGCCGGCAGTACGCCGCCGAGGTCAACGAGCAGCTCCCGATCGTAGAGGACGCCGCGATCAGCCGCTACATTAACACGTTGGGCACCCGGATCCAGCAGCAGCCGGGAACCCGTCAGATCCCGTACAGGTTCTACGTCGTCAATATCGAACAGATCAACGCGTTCGCCATCCCGGGCGGACACGTGTACGTCAACCGGGGACTCATCGAGCGCTCGGCCGACCTGGCCGAGCTCGCCGGTGTCGTGGCCCACGAGATCGGCCACGTGGAGGCCCGCCACGGGGTGGAGCAGATGGAGCGGATGCAGGCGGCCCAGGCCGGGCTCGCCGTCGCCACGATCCTCCTGGGCGAGCAGCCGGAGGGGGTGGCCGGCGCGGCCGTCCAGGTCGGGGCCCAGGCCTATTTCGCCCACCACAGCCGCGAGGACGAGTTCGAGGCCGACTCCCTCGCCGTCCGGCTGCTCCCCGGCGCCGGGATCGATCCCGACGGCGTCGTCGACTTCTTCCAGAAGCTGCTGGAAGAGCGGGAGCGGGAGCCGTCGGCGCTGGAGCAGTGGTTCTCCACGCACCCGCTGACGGAGGAGCGGATCCAGCGGGTCCGGACGATCATCGGGGAGCTGCCGATCCCGACGGGCCTGCAGAGGACGTCCCGGGAGTACGAAGCGTTCAAGACGCGCGTGAGCCAGCTTCCCCCGCCGCCCGAGGAGTTCCAGCGGTCCGGAGGCGACTGAGCGCGACCCGTTCCGAGAGCGAACACCGATACGAGCCGAGAGCCCATGCCGCTTCCCGTAGCCCTGACCATCGCCGGCAGTGACAGCGGCGGTGGTGCGGGGATCCAGGCCGACCTGAAGACGTTCCACGCCTTCGGGGTGTTCGGCACCAGCGCCATCACCGCGATCACCGCGCAGGACACCACCGGCGTTCACGGGGTCCGCGCCGTCCCGACGGACCTCGTGCGCCGACAGATCCGCGTGGTCGCCACCGACCTGACGCCGGGCGCCGTCAAGACCGGGATGCTGGCCACGACCGAGCTGGTCGAGGCGGTCGCCGGATCGATCCGCGACCTCGGGCTCGCGAACTACGTGCTCGACCCGGTGATGGTGGCCACGAGCGGGGACCGGCTCCTGGACCGGGATGCCGAGTCGGCGGTCGCCGAGTCGCTCCTCCCGCTCGCCACGGTGGTCACGCCGAACCTGGATGAAGCCCGGATCCTCGTGGGTCGGGAGATCGAAGGCGAGGCGGCGATGCGGGAGGCGGCGGAGGCGCTGGTCGCGCGCGGTGCCCGGGCGGCGCTGGTGAAGGGCGGCCACCTGGAGGGCGACACGGTGGTCGACGTCCTGGTCGACGAGGCGGGGGTCGAGGTCTGGCGCCATCCGAAGATCCGGACCACGAGCACCCACGGGACGGGGTGCACGCTGTCGTCGGCCATCACCGCCGGGCTGGCCCTCGGCCGGCCGCTCCGGGAGGCCGTGGCCGACGCGCTGGACTTCGCCCACCGCGCCATCCGCGAGGCGCCCGGCCTGGGCTCCGGCCACGGCCCGCTGAACCACTTCGTCCCGGTCCGACCGGGGCTCCCGGACCGCCAGGGCTAGCGGGCCAGGAACCAGTTCATGGCCAGGTACCCGACCGTCAGCCCCAGGACCATCAGGGCGCCGTAGATCGTCGGCGGCGCCGGGACGGGCAGCTTCAGCAGCCGCACGAGAGCGCCGATGCCGAGCGCCACGATGATCCCCACCCACTGCGGTACGGCCAGTGCCGTCTGCTCAGCCATGCTCACCCTCCGGTATTCTGCTGCGCCGGCACGCCTCCGTCGGTCGGATCGACCCACCAATCGGCCACG
This sequence comes from Longimicrobiales bacterium, assembly GCA_033722595.1. Taxonomy (GTDB): domain Bacteria; phylum Gemmatimonadota; class Gemmatimonadetes; order Longimicrobiales; family RSA9; genus JAWVYT01. The sequence goes on along the minus strand of JAWVYT010000029.1, from coordinate 8,439 downwards.
TGGACCAGAGCGCCACGGATGTCCATGTCGAGGTTCCGGACCCGCTCTCGAGCCAGGAACACGTCCGTCTGATAGTAGAGCAGCGTCCACGGCTGCTCGGCGAGGAGGACCTCCTGGATACGCGTCCAGATCGGTCCCGACGCCGACCGGTCGGGGATCCGGACGGCGGCGTCCATCAGCGAGTCCACCTCCGCGTTGCCGTACGACGCGAACTGGTACGGCCCGTCCAGCGAGCCGGAGTGGAAGAGGTCGCGAAGGTCCAGCCGGAAGTCGGCCGTCCAGCCCAGGAGCGCGGCGTCGAACCGCCGGTCCGGCGACGTGACGTCGGAGAACAGCGTGGTCATCTCCGTAGCCCGGGTCGTGGCATCGATGCCGATGGCCGCCAGGTCCGACCGCACCGCCTCCGCTACATCGCGGCTGAGCTCTCTCCCGGCAACGAGCTTGAGCTCGATGGCGAAATCGGAGCCGTCCGCCCGTTCCAGCGTATCATCGGCGTCCCGGTCCCGGATCCCGGCCTGGTCGAGGATCGCCAGCGCCGAGTCCGGGTCGAAGGCCAGCGGCTCCAGCGCGTCCGCCCACGCCCAGTGGAAGGGGCCCACGGGCCCGACACCGAGCTCGCCCAGGCCGTGACGGAGCCCCGTCAGGATCGCCTGGCGATCGATGGCCAGCGCCAGCGCGTGCCGGACCCGGGCGTCGTCGAGCGGCGGACGCTTCCCGTTCCACGCGATGAAGCTGAAGTTCCGGGACGGCTTGCGCACGGCGCGGATCCCCTCGTGCTGCGCCAGCTCCTCCTCGGTCCCCGGCCGGGGCTGGAGCGCCAGGTCGGCCTCGCCGACCCTCAGCTCCGCGATCTGCGCCGCGCTCTCCGGGACCACGCGCCAGACCAGGCGGTCCAGCGCCGGCGGACCGCCGAGCGCCTCCGGGTACTCGGGGTTCGCCTCGAAGACCCAGCGGTCCCCGGGCCGGTGACTCACGAAACGGAACGGCCCGTTCCCGACCGGGTCGGTATTGAACGCCGCCTGGCGAAGCCGCTCGGGCGGGATCGTGTCGAGCAGGTGCTCGGGCACGATCGGCGTGAACGGCCACCCGCCCAGCGGCTCGGCGTGGGGCCGCATGCGGAACCGGATCGTGAAGGAGTCGAGCACCACCCCGCCGGTCCAGTGCGCGAAATAGTCGGCGTTGGGGAACCCGGTGGCGGGGTCCACCGCCCGGTCGAACGTGAAGAGCACATCGTGGGCCGTGGTCGGCCGGCCGTCGTGCCACCAGACATCGCGCCGGAGGTGGAACACGACCGCCGTGTCGCCCTCCATCTCCCACGACTCGGCCAGCGCGGGCTCGAAGGTGAGATCCGGTGCGTAGCGGATCAGGGGCGTGAACAGCACGTAACGGAGGATCTCGTTGGTCCACGCGTCGACCGAGACCAGCGGGTTGGCGAAGTCCAGCTCCGCGCCGGCGGCGATCACGACCGTGCCGCCCTGGGGCGGCGACGGCGGCTCCCCGCACGCGGCGGCGGCGATCACCAGCGCGCACGCCAGCATCCGGACCGGGTGTCGTCCGTTCATCTCACGAGGGGGTTCATGGGTTCAGCGTCGGCCCTGAATGTGGGGCGCCGTCGCGTCGGGGAGCAAGCGACGACGGCGCCCCGCCGGGCTCCGGGCCGGGGCCCGCTGCCGTCAGCCGCCGCCCACGTAGCGTCTGAACCGGTCCGGGACCGCCTGGCCCGTCTGCGGGTCCACCCCGATGCGCTCGATGTAGGCCCGAACCGCTTCCAGGCGCTCGGCCGTGGACGGGTGCGTCGCGAGCCACTCCTTCATGCCTTCCGACGGTTCGCCCTCGGCCTGCTCGGCCGCGACCAGGTTCTCCAGGAACCGGACGAGTCCGGCCGCCTGGTAGCCCGTCCCCACGGCGTACAGGACGCCCAGGGAGTCGGACTCCATCTCGTCCTCGCGGCTCAGCCCCATGAAGAGCATGCTCCCGCCCAGCTCGGCGAGCCGGTCGAGGATGGCCGCGTCCAGCCCCGTCTCTTCCCGCGCCGACTGCATCACCGACGACCGCCGGATCTCGTCGAGCACGTGCTTCTGGTCCACGTGAGCGACCTCGTGGGCCAGCACCCCGGCCAGGTCCGCCTCCGTCTCCATCATCCCGAGCGCGCCCCGGGTCACGAAGATGTAGCCGCCGGGCGCGGCGAAGGCGTTCACGTCCTCCGTGTCCAGCACGGCGAACCGGAACGGGATCTCGCCGTACCGGATCGACTGCTGCGCCACTGCCTGGCCCACCAGGTTCACGTACCGGTTCAACTCCGGGTCGTCGACCACCGAGTAGCGCCCGGCCACGGTCGCGGCGATCCCGAACCCGATCTGCTGCTCCCGCTCGGGGCCGATCGGCAGCGCCGAGGCGCCGATGTTGATGAGCCCGCGCGGCCCGATGTTCTGGATCGGCATGCAGGCCGTGAGGAGCGCCGCGGCCGCCAGGCCGGTCAGACTCCGCGCTCTCATATGCCCTCCTCCTCTCTCGGCGTCTCCAGCGGGACCGGCGTGATCCCGCCCTCCCGGAGGAACCGGTCCAGGTCGATGATCGTGATGGACACGTCCGACATGCTCAGGATCGCGGCGGTGTCGGGCATCACCTCGATCTCGCCGTCCGCCGTCTGCACGGTCGCCACGCCACGGGCGCCGGCGCTGGCCACGACCTCCTCGTCGCGCTCGCCGCCGACGGCGTGGATCCCGAGCCGCGCTACGCTCCGGCCCAGACGACTCGAGGTGCCCGCCTCCAGGAGCCCCGCGCTGAACTCCACGCGTGCGGCGGGGCGCCGCTGGATCACGTACGCGAGCCGGCCGTCGGAATCCGTCTCGGTGATCCGGGCCGGACCCGGCGGGACCGGCCGGCCGGCCTCCACGTGGTCCAGGATCAGCCGGACCACGGGGTCGTCCAGCGCCGCGTGCTCCTCCAGCGGGGTGGACCCGAGGCCGGTCAGCACCAGCGCCGCCCCATCGCCGTCCACCACCAGCACCACCGGGGGTGCGGCGGAGTCGGGGCTCACCAGCCGCCCGAACTCCGCGCGCCACCGAGGCGCCATCGCGTACAGCTCCACCTTCGCCACGAGCGCCAGGGAGTCGGTGCGCGCGTCGGTGGTCACGTACTCGACCAGCGACCCACCGCTCCACGCCCCCGGCTGGTAGACCCAGTCCGTCCAGCGGGCCTTCTCCGCCTCCTGGGCCATCGCCGGTCCAGCCGTCAGCCCGATCGCCAGCGCGGCGACCCACAGCAGGATCGCGGTCGCGACCCCCGACGCGCTCTTCGCCGCGTCGCGGTCCGATTTCCGTCCGTCGTCCGACGACGGCTCCTCCCCGGGCAGGATCGGCTCAGCCTTCTCCGGCCGAGCACCCCGCCGGCCCCGCAGCTCGTAGATTCGCACAGCTCTTTCCTTCCCCTTGACCTTCACCTCGTCGATGGGCCGGAGGTCGTACTTCCCCTCGGGCAGCTCCCGTCTGGTCCCCTCGCTCACGATGATGCCGCAGCCGTACTCCTTCGTCAGTCCTTCCAGTCGCGACGTCAGGTTCACCGCGTCGCCGATGGCCGTGTAGTCCAGCTTCCGGTTCAGCGACCCGATGTTGCCCACGATCGCTTCGCCCGTGTTCACCCCGATCCCGATGGCCAGCCGCGCCGCCGCGCCGGACGCCTCCCACCGGTCGTTCAGCGCCTCCAGCTCCTCCATCATGTCCAGCGCCGTCTCCACCGCCCGGACCGGGTGGTCCGCCACGCGGACCGGCGCGTTCCAGAAGGCCATGACGGCGTCGCCGATGAACTTGTCCAGCGTGCCGCCGTGCCGGAATACGACCTCGGCCATCTCCTCGAGGTACTCGTTGAGCAGCTCGATGACCGTCTCCGGATCCAGCTTCTCGGAGATGCTCGTGAACCCCCGGATGTCGCTGAACAGCAGCGTGACGGGGATCCGCTCCCCACCCAGCCGCACGTTCTGGTAGTCGTCGGCCAGCCGGCTCACGTAGTCGGGGCTCACGTACTGGCTGAAGAGGTTCCGGACCCGCCGCTTGTCGCGACCCTCCGTCAGGTAGTTCCCGACGTACGCGGCGGCGAACGCGACCGCCCCGCCGAAGAGCGGCGCGGCCATGTCCAGCCACACGCCCCGGGCCAGCGCCCACGTGGAGATCCCACCCGCTAGGAACAGGACCACGGCCGTCCCGACCACCCCTACCACCGCCGACTCGAACGCCACCGCCAGGATCGTGGCCAAGACCACCGTGATGGCCAGGAGCCCGAGGTTCGCCGGCGAGCCGGCCCGCCGGATGAAGTCGCCGTTGAGCAGGTTGTCCAGCATTGCCGCGTGGATGATCACGCCCGGGTCGTTGGATGCCACCGGCGTCGCCCGGGTCTCGAATGCGCCCACCGCCGTCGCTGCGATGAAGACCACCCGGTCGGCGAACGCCGACGGCTGGATATGGGCCCGGTCGCTCCGGCCCGTCGTGATCGCCTCGTAGCTGTCCAGCACGTGGAACGCCGGGACCACCTCGTAGCTCCGGCGACCCTCCCGCATGTACGGGCCGTGCCAGTCGATGATCAGACGGCCGTCCTCCAGCGTCGGGATCCGGGTCTCCCCGAACCACACGTCCTCGCGCTCCCACCGCGGCTCGCCGCCGTAGCGCTCCGGCGCAGCGACCCGGGCAGCGGCCATGGCCAGCGAGGGGTACAGCAGGTTGTCGTGCTCGAGCAGCAGCGGCTGCGCACGCGTCACCCCGTCGGGCCCGGGCGTCCAGTTCACGGCACCCAGCGCCGCCGCCGTCCGGGTGAAGAAGATGTACGGCGCCTCCGCGTACGCCATGTCCGGCAGTACCGGCTCCGGAAAGCCGTCGCTCACGCGGCCGACCGCGTGCTGGCGCAGCAGGCGCCGCGTCTCCGCCCGGACCCCCGTGGTGTCCTCCGCGAGCCGGTTCCGCTCCCACAGCGCCGCTGCGGCCGAGTCGCCCGGCGCCATGGAGAAGCCGACGACTCCGTTCCCCGCCTCCGCCATCCACAGCGCCAGGATGGTGTCGCCCGCCGGGTAGTCCGGGAACGGCTCCGGGAACTGGATGTCGAAGACCACGGCCCGGGCCCCGCCCGCCGCCGCGAACCGCAGCAGGATCCCCATGGCGCCCCGGTCCCACGGCCATCGACCGTACGTATCGCCGTACACGTCCAGCGAGTTCTCGTCCACGGCGATCACGACGATGGAGCTGTCCGCCTCCGCCGGGTTCGCCAGCCACCCGGTCCGCAGATCGTAGCTCTTCGCCTCGGCGATCTCCATCGGCGGGGTGAGCCGGAGCAGCCCCGTGAACGCAATGGCGAACGCGGCGATCCCCAGGCCCAGCAGGAGCCGCCTGCGGGCCCGCGGATTCAGCCGGCCGTGACTCGGATCAGAGGCCATGACGCTCGCCGATCTCGTGCTCGTACGGGGAATGGGGGAGGTGGGATCGACCGCTTGAATCTTCGATACGGCCGCGTCGACCGCAATAGTCGTCAACCTTCAGAGGCGCGCCAGCGTCCCCCGAACCAGGCGCTGGAAGTCGTCGGCGGCCTCGGCGCCGGCGGCGATGACCTCGTCGTGGTCCAGCGGCCCCTCGACCACGCCCGCCGCCGCGTTCGTGATCAGCGCGATGCCGAGGACTCGGAGCCCCGCGGCGCGGGCGGCGATCACCTCCGGGACCGTGCTCATCCCCACGGCGTCGGCCCCGAGGCGCTCCAGCATGGTGATCTCTGCCGGCGTCTCGTAGCTCGGGCCGAGCATGGCGGCGTAGACGCCCTCGGCCAGCTCGATCCCGAGCTCATCGGCGGCCGCGCCGGCCCGCTCCCGGAGCGCCGGGTCGTAGGCGTCGGTCATGTCGGGAAACCGCGGCTCCCCGGCCCGGGCCTGCCCCACCAGCGGGTTGCGGCCCATGAGATTGATGTGATCGGTGATGCACATGAGCGTGCCCGCGCCCAATCGCCGCGTCACGCCGCCCGCGGCGCACGTCACGATCAGCGTCCCCGCCCCGAGCGCGGCCGCCGTCCGGACCGGCGTGGCCAGGTCCCGCGGGTCGTGGCCCTCGTAGGCGTGGTACCGCCCCTGGAACACGATGACGTTCACACCCTCCAGCCGGCCCGCCACCAGCCGCCCGGCGTGCCCCTCCACCGTGGTCGTGGCGAACCCCGGGATCTCTGCGTACGGCACCGCCACCGCCTCCTCCACCGCCCCCGCGAGCGCCCCGAGCCCGCTGCCCAGGATCAGCGCCACCGACGGCCGCGTCTCCAGCCGCTCTCCCAGGTACTCCGCCGCCGCCTCGACCGGCCCTCTATCGGTCCTCACCGCCCTCTTGCCCCCTTGCATCTTGCCCTCTTGCTCTTGCCCTCTAAACCAGGATCCCCGCGATCGTCGCCGTCAGGAACGCCGCCAGCGTCCCGCCGATCATGGCCCGGAGCCCGACCTTCGACAGATCACTCCGTCGGCTGGGCGCGATCCCGCCGATCCCGCCGATCTGGATGGCGATGCTGCTGAAGTTCGCGAACCCGGCGAGCGCGTACGTGCTGATCACCACGGCCCGGGGGCTGAGCCCGTCGCCGGCCAGGATCTCCTGGAGCCGGAGGTAGGCGACGAACTCGTTGGCGACCGTCTTGATCCCGAGCAGCGAGCCGACCTGCACGGCGTCGCTCCAGGGCACGCCCATCAGCCAGGCCAGCGGCGCGAGCAGCCAGCCGAGCAGGACCTCCAGCGTGAGCCCCTGCTCCGGCGCCAGCGCGCCCCACCCCTGGAGCAGCGCCTCGAGCCCGAGCCAGCCGGCCACCAGCCCCAGGATCGCGTTCAGCATGGCGATGAGCGCCAGGAACGCCAGCAGCATGGCGCCCACGTTCAGCGCCAGCGTGAGCCCGTCGCCGGCGCCCCGGGCCGCTGCGTCGATCACGTTCACGTCGGGGCTCTCCACGTCCACGCTCAGGCTCGTGGCGGTCTCCGGCTCCTCCGTCTCCGGGTACATCAGCTTGGCCACCACCAGCGCGGCCGGCGCCGACATCACGCTCGCCGCCAGCAGGTGCCCGGCGATGTCGGGGAAGTAGGCGACGAGCATCCCCACGTACGCGGCCATGACCCCACCGGCCACCGTCGCGAACCCGCCGGTCATGATGGCGTGGAGCTCGGACATGGTCATCTTCTCGATGAACGGCTTCACCAGGAGCGGCGCCTCCGTCTGCCCGACGAAGATGTTTCCCGCGGCCGAGAGCGTCTCCGCGCCGGAGGTCTTCATCGTGCGCATCATGACCCACGCCATCCCGCGCACGGCCAGCTGCATGATGCCGATGTGGTAGAGCACCGTCATCAGCGACGAGAAGAAGATGATGGTCGGCAGCACGCTGAACGCGAACGACGCGCCCGTCTGCGCCACGTACCGGGCCGCACCGCCCCCCGGCTCCGTCACCGGGACCGTGTTCGTCACCAGGTTGCCGAAGAGGAACGCCGCGCCGTCGTTGGTGAAGCCCAGCAGGGCGAGGATCACGTCGTTGAGCCCGGCGAAGATGGCCGCGCCCACGGGCGTCTTCAGGATGAACAGCGCGAACACCAGCTGGAGCCCCATCCCCCAGAGCACCACCCTCCACTGGACCACCCTGCGGTCCACGCTGATGGCCCACGCCAGAACCAGCATGGCGACCATCCCGAAGATCGAGAGCAGCCGCTGGTGGAGCGGGACGTCGATGTCCGCCCGGGTCTCGCCCAGCACGATCTGATCGGTCGGCTGCTGCGTATCCGCCGGCGCCGCGCCCACGCCCGTGGCCGGCACGCTGTCGACCTCCTGGACCACGCCCGACTCCGGCCCCGGATCCTGCAGCGGCCCGCCCAGCGCCCGGGACGTGGCCCCCGCCAGCAGCAGCAGCGCCGCCGCCGACCACAGCATCAGCAGCCCACGGGATGTCCGGCCGTCGCCTCGCATTCGGCTCCAGGGTGTCATGGGGTCCTCGTCCGCCCGCCCGCCGAGAATACCCGCCCCAAACGGGCGGCGTCAAACGGATCGGCCGCGATCCCGTGCCCGCGTCGTGTCCGCTGCCCGCTCCCCGCGTCGCTGTCCGCTGGCCGCGCGCTGCCCGACCGGGCCTCCGTGAGGGCCCGCCGGTGCGCGGGGACCTCTGCCAGCGTGACAGAACGGCCCCGGTTTCGCGCCAAACCGGCGTGAAAACGGGGCCTCCGGCGTGGCACCGGGGTTGCACGTCTCTGTGGGCGGATCGGTGCGAGCATGCACCCCAGCATCGCGGCGAATGCCGGGGCTGGACGCGGAGCAGAGTCGGGTCACCCCGGAGAGCGATAGAAGCGAACGCGCGAATACGGACGCACTCGATAGAGACGAAACGGAGCGAACATGGCGAGCAAAGTGATCGGGATCGATCTGGGCACCACGAACAGCGTGGTCAGCGTGATGGAGGGTG
>JAWVYT010000028.1:0-13614 GCA_033722595.1 Longimicrobiales bacterium | reverse complement strand
CGCGAACACCGTCCACTGGCCTTCCGCGGAGAGCGCGTCTACAAGCTCGGCCTCGAAGAGCGCCGCGATCAGCGTGCTGAACTCGCCCGTGTCCTCGTTCACCGATACCGCGATGTCCACGATCGTCGGCGACTCGGCCGCGGTCTCTTCCTCGTCCGCATCGTCGTCGGCGTCGTCCTCGGCACCGTCGCCGGCGTCATCATCCCCATCCTCGCCGTCGCCCGGTCCGTCATCCGTCGAAGGGAGCAGGACCGCGTCGATCACGTGGATCACGCCGTTGGTGGCCTCGATATCGGTCTGGATGATCTGCGCGTCGCCGATGAAGGCCTCGCCATCCTCGACCGCGATGTCGTTGAAGCCGCCGTTCAGCATACGGATCTGGTCCGACGACACCACGTCCTCCGCGTACCGACGGCCGTTGGCCACGTGGTACAGCAGGATGTCCCGGAGCGCGTCATCCTCCAGCTCATCGCCGATGTTGTCGGCGTTCAGACCCAGCGCGGCGAACGCCGCATCGGTCGGCGCGAACACCGTACGCTGACCCGTCGCCGACAGCGCAGCCACCAGGTCGGCCTCCACCACCGCCGCGATCAGCGTGCTGAACTCGCCCGTGTCCTCGTTCACCGATACCGCGATGTCCACGATCGTCGGCGACTCCGCCGGCTGCAGCGATTCTCCCGCCCGTTGGTCGCTCGTACCGTCCACCGCCACCGGCTGCGTCGGACCGTCGGCACAGGCGGCGAGCGCCGCCACGGCCACGGCCGCGATCAAGCGTGTTCCCTTCATCCCTGTTCCCCCTCCCTGCAAGGTGCGTTGTCCTGCTCCCAACGTCCTCATGCTACACTCTTGTCTATATTTTGTCAAGGTTTCTATCTAGACATTACATGTACGCTACTTCAGCGGGAGCTCCGATTCGAGGGGTCCGGCGGCGGGGAGCTCGTCGGCGAACGCGTCCAGGAAGTGGAAGAGGGCGACCAGCAGGCCGGTCCACGCCACGCCGGCGAGCCAGCCGGCGAGGACGTCGGTGGGATAGTGGACGCCGACGTACATGCGCGTGACTCCGATGGACAGAACGAGGAAGGCGGCGCCGACCCAGGTGGCCCGTCGCACGCGGATCCCGGCCATCCGCCCGACCAGGTAGGCCACGGTCCCGTAGGTGATGGCGGCCCCCATCGCGTGGCCGGACGGGAAGGAGGCGGTGAGGGCCTCGACGAGAGGGTCGATCTCGGGTCGTGGTCGGTCGAAGAGGACCTTGAGGAGCTGGTTGACGAGGGTTCCGGAGACCAGGGAGAGTGCGAGGAGCGTGACGGAGACGCGTCGTCGAGCCGCCCAGAGGATCGCGGCGGCGGCGAGGGCCACGACAGCGAGGGTCGCGGCGTTTCCGAGGGCGGTGATCTGGAGCGCCACGGTATCGAGCCAGTCGGTGCGGGCGTCGGCGAGCCAGTGGAGGACCGCCTCGTCGAAGCGTCGGGTCTCCCCTTCCAGGACCTCGTCGGCGAGGGCCACGAACCCGACCACGCCGGCGGCGGCCAGGGCGAATCCTGCTGCGGCGACGAGGGAGACGCCGGCCCACCAGGCACCGGCCCGGTCCATGGCCGCGCGGGCCAACCGTTCGACGGAGTCGGGAATCATCGGCGATCCGGAGGTGCAGACATCGGGCCACGCCCCGGGCGCGCGGGGTGGAACGGGTAGTGCAGCCCTGGAGCGTACGCTGTGACTCCAGAACGGGTGAGGGATGCGCGGGATACGCCTGGGCTCGGTATTCGGGCTCGAGATCCGGATCGACTACTCGTGGTTCATCATCTTCTTCCTGATCCTCTGGACGCTGGCCGGCGGGGTCTTCCCGCAGGAGGTCCAGGAGGCGGGGACCGGGGTGCACGTGGCCATGGGCGTGGCCGGGACGATCCTCTTCTTCGTCTCATTGCTGGCGCACGAGATCTCCCACTCGCTGGTCGCGCAGCGGCGCGACATCCCCGTGGAAGGGATCACCCTGTTCATCTTCGGTGGGATGGCCCATACGCGGATGGAGGCGGAGGACCCGGGTGACGAGTTCGTGATCGCCGGCGTCGGCCCGCTGGCGAGCCTGGTCATCGCAGGTCTCTTCGGACTCGCCGGCTGGGCAGGCCGCGCGGCGGGTCTGGGCCCCGAGTACACGGCGGTGGCCGACTACTTGGCGTACATCAACGTCGCCCTGGCAGTGTTCAACCTGCTGCCGGGCTTCCCGCTGGACGGCGGGCGGCTCTTCCGGGCCGCGGTCTGGAAGCTCACCGACGACCTGCGGAAGGCTACGCGCTGGGCCACGACCGGCGGCAAAACGCTCGGGTACGCGCTCATCGGGTTCGGCCTCCTCCAGCTCTTCGGCGGGGGCGGGGGCGGCGGGCTCTGGCTCATCTTCATCGGCTGGTTCGTCCGGACGGCGGCCGAGTCGAGCTTCCGGCAGCACGTGCTCCGGCAGTCGCTGGAGGATGTGGCGGTCCGGGAGCTGATGACGCCGGACCCCGAGACCGTACCCGCCGACCTGTCGCTCCAGGAGTTCGTGGACGACCGCGTCATGAGCGGCGCCCACAGGGCCTACCCCGTCGTGCAGGACAGCGCGCCCGTGGGCATGATCGCGCTGGACCAGGTCAAGGACATCCCCCGGGACCATTGGCCGGACCGGACGGTGGGGGACGTCATGACCGGGGACCCCGAAACGGTGAGCCCCGACGCGAACATGGCCGATGTGCTGGAGCGCCTCGGCGGCCGGGAGGGAATCCGCCTGCTGGTCCTCGAGGACGGCGAGCTGGTCGGGCTGGTCACGCGGGGCGACCTGACCCGCTGGATCGAGCGGGCGGAGCTGCTGCAGTAACCCCGCCGGGGCGGCCGCGATTGTCTTGACCCGGCCCGCGGCCGGGACCCACATTGCCGTGGGTACCACATCCTTTCCCCTCAGGCGGTCCCCATGACGCTTTTCGACCGTGCGCGCGCCGCCCTGGCCGACGACTACGACGTCCGGGAAGAGATCGGGCGTGGGGGGATGGGCGCGGTGTTCCGGGCCGTGGACCTGGGGCTGGACCGGCCGGTCGCCATCAAGGTCCTCCTGCCGGAGCTGGCCTCGGCGCGGGCCGTGGAGCGGTTCGTCCGCGAGGCCCGGGCGCTGGCCCGGCTGGAGCACCCCGGCGTGATCCGCGTCCACCACGCAGGGGAGGCGGGCGGGCTCTACTACTACGTGATGGATCTGATCTCGGGCGAAACGCTGGGGGAGCGCCTGGCCCGGGGCCCGCTCGAGCCGGCCGCGCTGGACCGCCTCGCCGACGATCTCCTCGAAGCCCTCGCAGCCCTGCACGATGCCGGGATCGTCCACCGGGACGTGAAGCCGTCCAACATCTTCCTGGTGGAGGACCGTGCGATCCTCGGCGACTTCGGGATCGTCCGGTTGCCGGGCGCCGGGCGGACCCTCACCCGCGCCGACGAATCCGTCGGAACGCCGGGCTACTGGGCGCCGGAGCAGCAGTGGGGCGGGGAAGCCACGCCGGCGAGTGACGTATACGCCGCGGGCCTGGTCCTGTACGAGTCGTGTACGGGCCACTCCTGGAGCGAGGCGGCCGCCTCGGCGTCCCCGTGGGCCAGGGTCCCGAGGCGGCTCCGGACCCCGCTGCGGAAAGCGCTCCAACCGGACCCCGACGATCGGTGGCAGGACGCCGCGGAGCTCCGGGCCGCGTTGCAGGTGCGCTCGCCGTTTCCCGGGGTCGCGGCCGCGGTCCTGGCGGTCGCGGCCGTCCTCGTCCTCTCGATCGTCCTGGGCGGCTCGGACCGGTCGTCGCCGGAGGTCGGCGACCTGGCCGTCCTGCCGTTCGAGGCGCCGGCGGCGGGGCCCGGGACCGGCACCGGGGAGCCGTGCGACCCGGGGGACGACCTCGGGTGTCGGCTCGCCCATCTGGTGGCGTACAACCTCGAGGACCTCCCGGATCTGAAGGTGGTCCCGGCCGCGCTCGCCACGCGGATCGGCGCCGGCGAGGCGGACGCGACCCCGCCCTGGGTGCGGTCGACCTTCTACGCCCGGGGGCTGCTGGTCCCCAGGACGGACCGAATGGAGCTCCGTCTCATCGTGGAGGACTCCGTCGGCGAGCGGCTTCCCGAGCGGACCGTCACCGGTCGGCTGGACGACCCGTGGAGCATGGCGGACTCCATCGCGATGGAGCTGGTCTGGGCCGTGCAGCCGCGGCTGGCCTCGGCCTACCGCGGGCTGGAGGAGCGCACTACGAGCAGCTTCCCCGCCCTGCGAGAGTTCCTGCTGGGGGAGCACGCGTTCCAGCGCAACGCGTGGTCGAGCGCCGAGCGCCACTACCGCCAGGCGCTGGCCAACGACTCCGCGTTCGCGGTCGCGGAGTGGCGGCTGTGGAACGTTTGGCGGTGGAAGCTCACGGGCGAGGAGGTGGTGGACCTGGAGGAGCTGTACCGCACCCACGGGTCCGACCTGGGCACGGTGGACCGGGCGCTCCTGGCGGCCGTGGCGCAGGGTCCCGGGGCCGTCCGGATCCGGGGGCTGGAGGCCGCCGCGGAGGCGCACGGCCACGCCGCCTACGCCCGCCTCCTGCTCGCGGACGAGCTCTACCACCGGGGTCCCCTCGTCGGACGCTCCCTCGGCGAGGCCGCCGGCCAGTTCGCGGAGGCCGCGGCGCTGAACCCGTTCCTGGGCCCGGCCTACGAGCACGGGCTCCTGGCGTTGATCCGTCTGGGTCGCGAGGCCGACGCCCGCGACTTCCTGGAGCGCCTCCGCGAGGTGGCCGCCCCACCGGCGCCCGGCGAGTTCCTGCACTTCCCCACGCTCGTCGAACAGGCGTTCCTGGAACGGTTCGAGCCGGAGCGTGCGTCGGCCCGGCGGGAGCAGCTGTTCGACGTGTCCCGCTCCGGCGGCTGGGAGGCCGCGGCCTTTGCCGCCCGCATGGGGCTGGCTGTCGACGCGCCCCGCGGGCAGATCGAGCTCGGTCGGCTCCTGGCGACGGCACCGGCGCCATCGCTCCAGGTCGACGGTCACCGGGCCCGGGGGCTGGCGCTCCTGGCCATGGGCCGGCCCGTCGCGGCGCTGGCCGCGTTCGACCAGGCCGGGGCGATGGATCCGGAGGTCGCCCTCGAGGCGGCGGAGTGGCGAGTGCTGATCCCGGCCCTCGACCTGACGGAGCTGCCCGCCGACGAGGCGGAGCGGGGTCGGGCACACCTCCGCGCGATGGCCGGTGACTCCGTGTTGGGCGGCCGTGCCGCGTGGGCGCTGGCCATCGACGCGTTCGCCCGCGGCGACACGGTCGAGGGGCGGCGCCGGGGTCGGGCGCTCCGGGCGGGGGACGGAGACGGCGCCCGACTCCGTCGCCTGGCCGGGGCGTACGAGGCGCTCGCCAGCGGCGCCCCGGAAAGCGCGCTCCGTCTCTCCGACCCGCTCCTCGAGCACCAGTTCCTCCCCCGGGGCGGTGACCCTTTCGCGCGCGCCGTGGTGTACCTGACCCGGGCCGCCGCGTTCGAGGCGCTCGGACAGTCGGCCCGGGCCCGGGCCGCCCGGGTCTGGTCGGAGAACCAGGACATCGCACGTGTGCTCGGCGGATCGGTCCAGGCCGTGGAGGTCGACTGGGCCGTGAGTCCGTACTCCGACCGTCGCCGGGCCCGGCTCGCGCTCGCCCGGCAGGACACCGCGGCGGGCTGCCGGCTCCTCGAGCGCGTCCTGTACCTCTGGGACCAGGCCGAGCCCCGCATCCTCCGCGACCTGGCCGATGACCGGCGCCGCCACCGGGAGTCCTGCCCGTGATCGAGCTCCGGCTGCTGGGCCCGCCCGAAGTGACCGTCGATGGCGAGGAGCCGCCACGCGCCCTGCTGTGGCGCAAGCACCTGGGCCTGTTGGTCTACCTGGCGCTGGCCCCCGACCGGCGGGCGGGCCGGGAGCAGCTTGCGGGCCTCTTCTGGGGCGACAAGCCGGACGAGGCCGCGCGTCAGTCCCTGGCCGAGGGGCTCCGCATCCTCCGACGCTCCACGGACGACGGTGTGGAGGACGCCGGCGCAGGATTCGTCCGGCTCGCCGACGGCGCCGTGGAGACCGACACGGACGCCTTCGCAGCTCTGGCGGAGGAAGGCGAAGTCCGGGCGGCCGCGGACCTCGTGCGGGGCGAGCTCATGGAAGGCTTCGCGCTCCCCGACGCCTGGGAGTTCGAGGAGTGGCTGGCCAACAGGAGACGGGAGTGGCGGACCCGGGCTGAGGAGGCGCTGCTGGCGTCGGGGGAGGAGGCCCTGGCCGAAGGGCGGCCGGACGCCGCGCACCGGCTCTCCCAGCGTGCCCTCTCCCTGGCTCCCGCCTCCAACCGCGCCTGCCGGGTCGCCATGCGGAGCCTGTGCCTCGCCGGCGATCGGGGCCGGGCCCTCGAGGCCTATGAGGCCTTCGCCGGCTGGCTCGACGAGAATCTCGGCATCGAGCCCGACCAGGCGACCGAGGCGCTGGCCGACCGGGTTCGGCGCCAGCGACGCTGGAAGCTCCCCGCGAAGCGGGCCGCCCGCCCGGACCGGGGCGCCGAGTCCCGACGTGCGCCGCTGACCGGACGCGGCCGGGAGCTGGCGGAGCTCGTGGACCAGTGGGAGGCCGCACGGGCCGGCCGGGGCGCGCGCACGGTGATCCTGGCGGGTGACTCCGGGACCGGCCGCAGCCGCCTCGTGCAGGAGCTGCTCGCACGGGTCGAGCTCGATGGCGCCACCACCGCCCTGGTCCGTGCGCTGCCCGCGGACCGGGGCAAGGAGGGGTCGGTTCTGGACGGCTTCGACCGGGCGCTGCACCCGGAGACGGGCACGGACGACGCGACGCTGGCCGCGGCCCTGGCTGCCGCCGACCGCGAGACGCCGCTGGTCCTGGCGCTCGACGACGCGGCCCTGGCCGATGAGACGTCACTGGCCGAGCTCTGCGCGGCCACGGCCCGGTATCCGGACGCCTGCGCCCTCGTGGTCATCACCACCGGCAGGAACCCGGCCCGGCCCGCGCTGGAGCGCCTCCAGGCCGCGTTGGGCCGGGACGTGCCGGGCGCGCTGGTCCGTCTCGGGCCCCTGGACGCGGACGCGATCCGGGAGTTGGTCGATTGGGCCGTCCCGGAGTACGAGGATGCGGCCCGCGACCGGCTCGCCCGCCGGGTGGGCGCCGACACCGCCGGCTACCCGCTCCTGGCCGTCGAGCTGCTCCACGCCGTCGCCCACGGGCTGGAGGCGACGGGCACGCCCACGGCCTGGCCCGCCGAGGGCCGGACGCTGGACCAGACGCGGCCCGGCGAGCTGTCCGACACGCTCGTGGCCTCGGTCCGGGTCGGGTTCCGCGTCCTCACGCCGGACGCCCAGGAGCTGCTCGCCGCCGCGTCGGTCCTGGAGCCGCCGGTCCCCGGCGACCGGCTCGGTCGGGCCGCCGACGTGGAGTCGCCGGGGCTGGAGGAAGCGCTGGACGAGCTGGAATGGGAGCGGTGGCTGGTGGCCGATGCCCGGGGCTACAGCTTCGTGGCACGACTGGTCCGGGAGATCGTGGCCCGAGACCTGATCACGCCGGGCCGGCGGCAGCGGATCCTGGATGCGGCGGAGGGCTGACCCCGTCCCGCGACGCAAAATGGAACGCGCAGTGCATGGGCGTTTCGGGCAGAGGGAATGACGACCCCGGTCCGAAAGGCTGACGCATGGCGGAAGATCCGGTCCCCCCACCCCCGGCGGACGCGTCCTCGATCCAGGAGCAGGTCGAGGACAAGAAGGCGTCGCGGCACACGACCTACGGGACGTTCGGCGGCGTGTTCGTCCCGACCCTCCTCACGATCCTCGGGGTCATTATGTACCTGCGAGAGGGGTGGGTCGTGGGCAACGCCGGGCTCCTGGGCGGGGTCGGCGTCATCCTCCTGGCCTTCGGGATCACGGGCTTCACCGGGCTCTCACTCTCCTCGATCACCACCAACATCCGGATCGGCTCCGGTGGGGCGTTCAACATCATCTCCCAGTCCCTCGGGCTCGAGGTGGGCGGCAGCGTGGGCGTGCCGCTCTACCTGTCCCAGGCGCTGGCCGTATCCATGTACATCTTCGGGTTCCGCGAGGGCTGGCTCTGGATCTTCCCGGACCACCCGGCGCTGCTCGTCGACCTCGGGTTGTTCGCCGCCATCTTCGTGATCGCGTTCATAAGCGCCGGGCTCGCGTTCAAGATCCAGTACGTCATCCTGGCGATCATCGTGGGATCGCTGGTCTCCATATTCGCGACGGTGTTCCAGGAGGGCGCGCTCCAGTACGACCCCACCTGGATCGGCAGCTTCCGTGGGTCCGCGGAGGGCGGCTTCGAGGGGATCGGGTTCTGGGCGGTGTTCGCCGTCTTCTTCCCCGCGTCCACGGGGATCATGGCCGGCGCGAACATGTCCGGCGAGCTCGAGAACCCGAAGCGGGCGATCCCGCTGGGGACGCTGGGCGCCATCGCCGTCTCGGTCGTGGTCTACCTGGCCCTCGCCTACTGGCTCTCCCGGGTCGCGCCACCGGACGTGCTGGTCGAGAACTACACCGTCATGGTGGACCGCGCGGCGTGGGGCCCCATCGTGCTCGCGGGCCTGCTGGGCGCGACGTTCTCGTCGGCCCTCTCCTCCCTGGTCGGGGCCCCGCGGATCCTCCAGGCGCTGGGCGAGCACAGCGTGCTCCCGGGCGCGAGCTGGCTCGCCAGCCGGGGAGAGTCCGGCGAGCCCAGGAACGCGCTCCTCCTGACCGGCGGCATCGTGGTCGGCGCCCTCATGCTCCGTAGCCTGAACGCCGTCGCCCCGCTGATCACCATGTTCTTCCTGATCACCTATGCCATGATAAACGTGGTGGTCTTCCTGGAGCAGAGCATGGGGTTGGTCAGCTTCCGGCCGCTCTTCCGAATCCCCCGCTTCGTCTCCGCCCTCGGCGCCATCGGCTGCATCTTCGCAATGTTCGTGGTCAACCCCGCGTTCAGTCTCGTGGCCGTCGTGGTGGTGCTCGTCATCCACGCCATCCTGATCCGCCGGAAGCTGGAGGCGCCGTTCGGCGATGTCCGCAGCGGTCTCTTCGTGGCGCTCGCCGAATGGGCGGCCCAGCGGGTAGGCGACCTCTCCGCCAGCCGGGAGCGGATCTGGCGGGCGAACCTGCTGGTCCCCGTGGAAGAGCCACCGGACGTCTGGCACCGGCTCGGTCTCTACCGCGACCTGGCCCGGCCCAACGGCTTCATCAAGCTCGTGGGGCTCACCGACGAAGTGGAGGAGCCGGCACTGGTCGACGACCTGGACGACCTCACCGGCCGGCTCCAGGACGATGGCGTCTTCGCGTCCTCCACCGTGATCTCGTCGGCCAGCTTCGCCGAGAACCTGGGCGCCGGCGTGGAGGCGTTCGGCGGGACGTTTTTCCGACCGAACGTCCTGATGCTCACCCTCCCGGACGAGCCGGAGCGGCGCGATGGCGTCCGGCACCTGCTGGACGTGGCGGACAAGGAAGGGATCGGCGCAGCGCTACTGGTTGAGGCCGGCCGTGGGAGCCCGTACCAGCGGGAAGCGGTCAACGTCTGGCTGAAGGCCGACGACGGCGATTGGGAGCTCAGCATGGAGATGGAGAACCGGGACCTGGCCGTCCTCCTGGGCTACAAGCTCAGGACCAGCTGGGACGCCCGGCTCCGCCTGATCGCCCACGTCTCGGGCGAGAGCGAGATCGAGGCAGCCAGGGACTACCTGGAGAACCTCAAGGAGCTGGCCCGGCTGCCGGACGCCGAGATCGCCGTGGCCGAGGCCGTGGACCGGTCCGGGGACGGGGCTCCTCGCGCCGACATCGACATCCTTCCGCTCCCCGTCGAGCCCGACTTCGATCGGCTGATCGCGGTATCGAAGCAGCTCGGCGGCCCCTGCCTCTTCACCCGGGATTCCGGCAAGGAGAGCGCGCTGGCGTGACCGGACGCTGATCTCGTGGAGACGTTGTTGCATCGGTTTCGGGGTGTACAGACGACTCGTTCGGAGAGGAGCAGGGAATGGAGGACAAGGAGCTCTACCGGAAGAAGCACGAGGCCCGTATCGAGGAGTGGGAAGCTGAGCTGGACAAGCTGAAGGCGAAGGCCTCCAAGGCCAGCGCGGACGCCCAGCTGGAGCTGAACCAGCACATCGCGAAGCTGGAGACCCAGCTCGACGAGGCCAGGGAGAAGCTGTCCGGGCTCGCCGAGGCCGGCGAGGACGCCTGGAAGTCGATGAAGGAGAAGGTCGATGAGGCGTGGACCTCGCTCGAGGCCGGCTTCGAGGAGGCCCGCGACGAGGCGCCCAGCGAGACCGGCGGCGCCTACTGACGGCGACTACTTCACCGGCCCCGTGACCCCCCGGTCCACGGTCACGGGCGCGCCCCCCAGCGGCTCGCCGTCCACCAGCACGCCGTCCGCCGTGGCGTGGAGCTCGTGGGCGGCGAAGTCGTGGATGGAAATCTTGTCGGGACCGGGCTCCCCCATGGACGGCGTGGTCAGACGCGTCCCCGGCTCCGCGTCGGCGAACAGGACCCCCAGCCGGTCCTCCCCCTGAGCGGCCAGCAGCATGCCCTGGCTACGCTCGCCCCGCAGCTCCGCGGCCTCCAGGTTCGCCACTACGACGATGCGCTCGCCCTTCAGCGCGTCGAGCTCGTACTTCCCGGCGATCCCGGCCACGATCTGCCGCTCCTCCGTCCCCAGGTCGATGTCCAGGATGATCAGCCGGTCGGCGTTCGGGTGCTCCCGGGCCTCGATGACCCGGGCGACCCGCAGATCCAGCGGCTTCAGGGTCTCGGGCTCGAAATCGGAGTCGTCGGGCATGGTTCCGGTCCTTGCGGTACGGTTCGCGTCGGTGTCCCCCGGCGTCCGTAAGCCGGGCGCGATAAGGTGGCATCGACAGGGAAAGGCCGGCAAGGAACCCGGGCGCCGGGGGGGACGGGCCCGTCCCGGCTTTCATCCACCGTCGTCGCGACCCTACTGTAGAGCTGTTCGCACCGTCCTGCACTCCCCCTCGTCAGTACGCCGGAATGGACCAGCGAATCCAGCTCTGCACCGCCGATGATGGCGTGCGCGTCGCGTACGCGAAGAGCGGCCGGGGACCCCCTCTGGTGAAGACCGCCAACTGGCTCACGCACCTGACGTTCGACTGGGACAGCCCCGTCTGGAGCCACTGGATGGAGGAGCTGTCCGCCGGTCGCACGCTCGTTCGCTACGACGAGCGCGGCTGTGGTCTCTCGGACTGGGACGTGCCCGAGATCTCCTTCGAGTCGTGGATCCGGGACCTCGAAGCCGTGGTGGACGCCGAGGGGCTCGAGCGGTTCCCGCTGCTGGGTCTGTCCCAGGGCGCGGCCGTCGCCGTGGCCTACGCCGCCCGGCACCCCGACCGGGTCACGCGCATGGTCCTGTACGGCGGCTACGCCCGCGGTCGGTTCGAGCGCGACTCTTCGGAGCGGGCGAGGCGGGAGGCCGAGACGCTGGAGAATCTGCTCACGCTGGGCTGGGGTCAGGAGAACCCGGCGTTCCGTCAGGCGTTCGCCACTCTCCTCATGCCGGACGCGACCGCCGAGCAGATGGACTGGCTCAGCGAGCTGCAGCGGAAATCTTCCAACGCGGAGAACGCGCTTCGGATCGAGCGGACCTCCTACGGGATCGACGTCCGTGAAGAAGCGCGCCGGGTCGAGGCCCCGACCCTGGTCATGCACGCCCGCGACGACGCCATGATCCCGTTCAGTCAGGGCAGAGAGCTGGCCGCCCTCATCCCCGACGCCCGCTTCGTGCCGCTGCAGAGCATCAACCACGTCCTCCTCGAGGACGAGCCGGCCTGGCCCACGTTCCTGGAGCATCTGCGCGATTTCCTGGGCATGGAGCCGCCTCCCGAGGCCGATCCCCGCGGCTTCCCCGAGCTCACCGATCGCGAGCGGGAGGTGCTCGAGGTCATCGCCCGCGGTCTCTCCAACGACGAGATCGCCGAAGCGCTCTACATCAGCCCCAAGACCGTCCGGAACCACATCACCCGGATCTTCCGGAAGCTCGACGTGGAGCGACGGGCCCAGGCCATCGTTCGAGCGCGCGAGCGGGGGTACGGGAGCGCGGGCTCGCACGGGAGCTCGGGACCCGAGTAGGACTGCGGTCCCACGCCTGCCCCGGATCCGCCGGAATTTTGAGACCTGTGCCTCATGATGTGCCCCGGCCCAACGCTCATCTTTGATGTAGCTCGGTACGGGATCCGGACCCCGGTCGCCGCATCGCCGGCGGGTCCCCCGCCGTATTCGACACGTTCGGGGCGGGCGCATCACGGGTCTGCCCGCCCCTCGAGACTCTGGACCGACAACGGAAGGATATCCCCATGTTCCACGACGCACGTCCGATCCGGTCGATGCTGGTCCCGGTGGTCACGGCGTGTGCCCTGGCCGCCTGTGACGGAGCGGACCCGGTCGCCGAGCCGGATCGGCTCGCTCCGACGGCCCCGGCTCAGGCCACGGTCAAGGCGGCCATGAACCAGGGGCTGGCCACGTTCCGCCGTGCCACGGCCGCCTATCACGATGTCGCGGCGGCCCGGGCCGATGGGTTCGTCCAGATCCTGCCGTGCCTCGAGAACCCCGATGGCGAGGGCGGGCTCGGGATCCCGTTCGCGCGCCTCGACCGGTTCGACGCCACCATCGATCTGTCCGAGCCGGAGATCCTCTTTTACGAGCCGCAGGAGAACGGCCGCCTGCGCCTGGTGGGCGGTGAGCCCGTCGTCCCCGTCGACGCGTGGACCGGAGAGGCGCCACCGTCGCTGTTCGGTCGGGAGTTCCACCGGAACGACGCCCACGGCCTCTACGGTTTGCACATGTGGATCTGGCACCACAACCCCGACGGCATCTTCGCGTTCTGGCACCCGGACGTGACCTGCGAGTTCGCGGCAGAGCAGGCGGCATGATGCGGAAGGTCCTGCACTTCGCCTACGGGGTGGTCGCCTACGCAGTCTTCATCGGCTCGTTCCTGTACGCCATCGGGTTCGTCGGCGGCCTCGTCGTTCCGAAGACGATCGACTCCGGCGCCACGGCGTCGCTGGGCACCGCCCTCCTCGTCGACGCCGCCCTCCTGCTGCTCTTCGCGGTCCAGCACAGCGGCATGGCGCGGCAGACGTTCAAGCGCTGGTGGACCCGGTACGTGCCGTGGCCCATCGAGCGCAGCACGTACGTCCTGACCGCCAGCCTCTCGCTCGTCCTGCTGTTCGTGCTCTGGCGACCGATCCCCGACGTGGTGTGGAACGTGGAGTACGGGCCGGCCCGTGCGGCGCTCTGGACGCTGTTCGGCGTCGGCTGGCTGATCGTCTTCGTGGCCACCTTCATGATCGGACACGGCGGGCTCTTCGGACTCCAGCAGGTCTGGCGACAGCTGCGAGGCCGGCCGCTGCCCGAGGACCGTTTCCGAGTGCCGGGGCTCTACCGGGTGGTCCGCCACCCCATCATGACCGGCTTCCTCATCGCGTTCTGGGCCACCCCGACCATGACCGTGGGGCATCTGCTGTTCGCAACGGCCACCACCGCGTACATCCTGGTCGCGATCCAGCTGGAGGAGCGGGACCTGGTCGACCGGTTCGGGGACCGGTACCGGGACTATCGCCGGCAGGTCCCCGCCTTCTTCCCGCTCCCGACCGGCGG
>JAWVYT010000027.1:0-13718 GCA_033722595.1 Longimicrobiales bacterium | reverse complement strand
CTGTCCACCGTCCCGAGCCCCCGGTTGTACGCCAGGAGCGCGGTCCGCAGGTCGCCGTCGTAGCGGTCGATGAGCCACCGGAGGTACCGGAACCCGAGTCGCAGGTTGGTCTCCCGGTCGAACAGGTCCCGGTACTCGAGGGACGGGTCGAGGTCGAACGCGGTGGCGGGCATGAGCTGGGTGTAGCCCACGGCCCCCTTCGGGCTCACGGCCCGGCGGTTGAACCCGCTCTCGACCTGGACCAGCCGGAACGCCAGCTCCGGCGCGACCCCTTCGGCCAAGGCGATGTCGTTGATCATGGTGGCCAGATCGGAAGGGATCCGGTACCGGCGCGAGAAGTCCATGATCTCCTGGAGCCGATTCATCTCCAGCCGGACGAGCGCCAGCTCACCCTGTCGGGCCTGGAGCGCGACCCGCGACTGTTCGGCATCGGTGCGCAGCGCTTCGACGCGGGCCACCTCCGGGCGCGCGGCGACCTGGGTACCGAGGGCGAACGCCAGTACGGCCAGAAGGCCGAGCCTGGCCCGGGTCCCGAGCCGGCCCCAAAGCTCCCCGAGCCGTCGGCGCGTGCGACCCCGCTGCTCCGACTCCCACCGGGACAGCGGCGTGCCCCGCCCCCGCGAGGCGGCTTCGTCGGGGGAGAGGAGTCCGCGGGCCTGGGCCTGCCGGGCCAGCTCTCGCAGCAGCTGCGTGCGAGTCGGGCCGGGGCCGTCCGAGCTCATCCGTCCTCCTCGTGCGACCAGGGCCCCGACTTTCCGCCGCGCTTCTCGAGCAGGCGCACGCCGTCCAGCACCATGCCGCGGTCGATCGCCTTCAGCATGTCGTACACGGTCAGGAGGGCGACGGAGACGGCCGTGAGCGCCTCCATCTCCACACCCGTCCGCCCGGTGACGCGGGCCGTGGCCACGGCCCGGACCCCCGGAAGCTCGGGATCGATGGAAAGGTCGACCTCCACGCTGGTGAGCGGCAGCGGGTGACAGAGCGGGACCAGCTCCGACGTGCGCTTCGCGCCCTGGATCCCGGCGATCTGGGCCACCTGCAGAGGGTCGCCCTTCGGCGTGCGACCGTCACGGAGAGCGGCGAGGGTGTTCGGGTCCATGCGCAGGACGCCCTCGGCCACCGCCGTCCTTCGGGTCGCCGGCTTGTCCGCGACATCGACCATTCGGGGACGGCCCCGCTCGTCCTGGTGGGTGAGTCCGCCCGCCTCTGCATTGCGGTCTGGCATACGAGAAAATAAGCCCGGTTGGACGCTGTGGGGAGCCTTCGGCCCGTCACGCACCCCCAGACTGGCCGCTCCGATGGGGCACCGCCATGGCGCGATGCGACGGCTTCTGCCTAGGCCCGGAGCTCCTCGGCCAGGTCGTTCAACAGGGTGGTGAGCGTCAGCTGAGGGTTGGCGTTGATGCGCCCGGCGTCCCGGGCCGCCTCCACCCGCTGGATGGCGCCGGGGATCGCTTCCTGGCGCACGCCCCTTGCCAGCGACCGCAGCCCCTCCACCGCATCCACGTCGACCACCTCGTCCTCCGCGCCCGCAGCCACGGCCGCCAGGTCCCGGAGCCAGAGGCCGAGGAAGTCCAGTGTTTCGGAGAATGCGCCCCGCGCCCCCGACGGGCGCTGCTCGAGCGCCGCGGCGAACCGGGGCGCAGCGGCGTCGTTCAGCGCGACTTTCAGCCAGCCGGCGGCGGTCTTCCGGAGCCCGTCCGCCCGGCTCTCCCCGTCTTCCCCGGGAAGGAACGCCAGGGCCCTGCCGATGGATCCCCGACCCAGCCGGGCGGCCAGCCGGATCTCGGCCTCATCCGCATCGGTTCGCTCCGCGAGAAACCGACGGACCTCGGGCTCCGGGAACGGCCGCAGCCGGACGGGGAGCAGTCGGGACCGGATCGTCGGGATGAGCGCTTCGGGCTCCGCCGCCGTCAGGATGATCGTGGTGGCCGGCGGCGGCTCCTCGAGCAGCTTCAGCAGCGCGTTGGCCGCTTCCTGACTGGCCTCCTGGGGGACCAGGAGCTCCGCGTTGGCCACGATGAAGATCTGACGGGGACCCATGGCGGGCCGTGTGGATCCCAGCTTCCGGAGTGTCCGGACCTGGGCGAGGTAGAGGCCCACCGGCTCGTCCGCCGGGGGCTGGTAGAGCGGGTTCTCCCTTCGCTCCGCGAGTCCCTCGAAGCGTGCCTCCTCCAAGGCGTCCGCCAGCTTCTCCGGACTGGAAGCGCCCTTGGGGCGAGGGAGCGGGAAGAACCAGTGGATGTCCGGATGCTGGAGATCGAGGGCCAGGCGACACGCGCGGCACTCGCCGCACGGGCCGGCCCGACCCGGCTCCTCGCAGACCAGGAGCCGGGCCAGCCACCGCGCCAGGGTTTGGCGCCCCACACCGGGTGGGCCGTGGATCAGGAGTGAGCCGGGGAGGTCGTCCCGGGCCACCGCCCCGGCCAGGTCCCGCCGGACGTCCTCATGGCCGAACACCTCGCTCACGGCCGGGCCCGGAGCCAGGGCAGCGGGTCCACCGGAACGGGCGTCCGGCCCCGAACCGGCGCGTGGATCTGGAGGTAGACGTGCGGGCCCTCCTCGGGGCCGGCACCCACGGTCCCCAGCGGCTGGCCCGTGGCCACGTCCTGCCCCTCCTGGACGCGCAGCTCGGCGAGGTACAGGTACAGCGTGTAGTACCCTGCGCCGTGGCTCAACACGACGCCGTTCCCGAACCCCTCCATGGCCGAGGCCACGACCACGGTCCCGCTCCGGACGGCGTGGACCGGCGTGCCCGGCTCGGCGGCGATCCCGATCCCGTTCCGCCGGAGGGTGACGCCGTTCGGGCGGCTCTCCGGACCGAACCGGTAGACCAGCTCGCCGTCGACCGGCCACGGGAGCTCGCCGAGGGCGTCGGGGGTCAGCGAACCGGCGCCGGCTGCCAGGCCGGCCGCGGCCCGGCGCCGCTCGGCCTCCAGCCGCTCCCGCTCCAGCTGCGCCATGACCCGCGTCAGGCGACGCTCGTCCTCCTCGAGTTGACGGATCCGGCGCTCGGCCGCGCTGACCTGCGTCTGGACGTTCTCCAGCCGCAGCGCCCGGGACTGCTCCAGGTACTGCAGCTGGGCGAACTCCGACAGCTTCTCCGCCCGGAGCCGCTCGATCTCCGTCAGACTGGCGGTGAGCGTCGATTCCTGGGCCGCCAGCTCCCGCTCCAGCTCCGTGATCTCTCCCACCAGCATCTGGTCGTGCACCGACATCAGGTGGAGGTACTTGTAGCGGTTCAGGAGGTCGCCGAAGCTCTCGGCGCTCAGCAGGACGCGGACGGTGTGCAGCGGCCCCTGCTTGTAGATGCTCCGGAGCCGGCGGCTCAGCACCACGCGCCGCTCCTGGAGCCGGTCCCGGGTACGGACCAGACGCTGGGTGATGTCATCGACGCTGGCCGCCAGCGCCGCCGTCTGGTAGTCGAGCTCCTCCAGCGCCTCCGCCGACGCGTCGACCTGCCGCTCGATGTTCGTCAGCTCGCGGGAGATGTCCCGTGCCTGGCCCTGCAGCTGCTGCATCTCCTGCTGCAGCTCCGTCCGCTCCTGCCGGATCTGCTGCAGCCGCTGCTGACTCTCCCGGATCGCCGCCTGCAGCGTGTCCTGCTGGGCCGCAGCCGGGTCCGCGAGCAGCCCCAGCCCGATCACCAGCAGCGCCGCGAGCCGCACGAGCCGCCCCCTCACACGTCCTGGAGGTGGTTCCGGACCGCCCGGGCACTGGCGTACGTGCCGAACAGGGCGCCGCCCAGGACACCGAGAACCACCCACGTCCCGGGCATCCACTCCAGCTCCACGACCGCGTCGGACAGGAAGTAGTACACGCCGTACGTGGCGGGGAGCGCCAGGAGCCCTCCGAGGAGTCCCGTGATCAGGCCCTCCAGGAGGAACGGCCGGCGGATGAACCAGTCGGTAGCGCCGACCAGCCGCATGATGGCGATCTCCTCGCGGCGGGCGAAGATCGCCAGACGGATCGCGGCGCCGATGATGAGCGCGGCCACGGCGGCGAAGGCGCCCCCCACCACGATGGCGGCGGCCCCGGCCACCCGTCGCAGGAGGTACACCTTGTCCAGCCAGTCCTGGCCGTAGCGGACGTCCTCCACGAAGGGGTACCCCCGCACCCGGTCGGCGACCCGGTGCACGGCGTCGGCGTTTCGCTGTCCCGGCTGCAGGGTGACCTCGAGGGAGGCCGGGAAGGGGTTGGTGTCCAGGTCGGAGAGGATCCCCTCGAAGCCGGACAGCTGCTGGCGCGCCAGCTCCACCGCCTGCCGGCGGGAGATGTAGAGGACATCGCGGACCTGGGCGATCGTGCGGATCTCCGCCTGGAGCGCCTGGATCTGGTCCGGGGTCGCGTCGTCGTGCAGGTAGGCCACGACCTCGACCCTCGCCTCGATCCGGTCCAGGACGACCCGGATGTTGTGGGCCGCCACCCCGAAGAGCCCCACCACGAACAGGGACAGTGCGATCATGGCGGCCGAGAGCCCGGTGAGGAGCGGCGCCCGTCGGAAGGCCGCGAACGCTTCCCGGACGGTGTAGGAGGCCATCAGTCTGCCTCCGCCTCGTCCGGATGGGAGTCGTAGACCAGCGAGCCGTGGTCGAGCTCCAGCACCCGAGCGCCGGAGCTGTGCCGGATCAGCTCGGCATCGTGGGTGGCCAGGAGCACGGCGGTCCCCGCAGCGTTGATGGCCCGGAACAGGTCGTAGATTCCCCGCGTCGCGCGCTCGTCCAGGTTCCCGGTGGGCTCATCCGCCAGGAGCAGGACGGGGTCGTTGGCCAGCGCCCGGGCCACCGCCACCCGCTGCTGCTCGCCGCCGGAGAGCTCCGAGGGCAGGGAGCGGGCCTTCGCCGCGAGTCCGACCTGTGCGAGCAGCCGGCCGACCTTCGTCCGGATCACCGACTGCCGTGCCCCGGTGACCTCGAGGGCGAAGGCCACGTTCTCCGCGGCCGAGCGGTCCGGGAGCAGTCGGAAGTCCTGGAACACATACCCGATCTTCCTCCGGAGCATGGCGGTTTCCCTGGCGCTCAGCTCCCGGGTATCGAACCCGCTGACCTTCACCTGGCCCTCTGTGGGGTGGTCCGCAGCGTGGATCAGCCGCAGCACCGTGGTCTTGCCGGCACCGCTGTGGCCGGTGACGAACACGAACTCGCCCTTCCGGACCCGGAACGAGACCTCGCTCAGCGCCGCCCCGGCCCGGGAGTACTCCTTCGTGACGTCATCGAATCGGATCATTCTGACGGAACCGGTTCAGGTCCTCTGCACAGACGGGCGGCCGTCCGGACCGCCTCGATCATGGACGCCGGATCCGCGAGCCCCCGGCCCGCGATATCCAGGGCGGTCCCGTGGTCCGGCGATGTGCGGACGAACGGCAGGCCCAGCGTCACGTTGACCCCCGAGCCGAAGCTCGCGGTCTTGAAGGCCGCCATCCCCACGTCGTGGTACGGTGCGATCACCGCGTCGAACTCGCCGCGAATCGCCCGGACGAACACGGTGTCCGCCGGGATCGGGCCCCGGACCTCGAGGCCGCTCTCCACCAGCGCTCGCACCGCCGGCGCCATGATGCGGGCCTCCTCGTCGCCGAAGAGACCGCTGTCCGAAGCGTGGGGATTCAGCGCGCAGAGCGCCAGCCGGGGCGACTCGATCCCCCACAGCTCCCGGAGCGCACGGTCGGTCAGCCGGGCCTGGGCCGCCAGTCGGTCCGCCGTCAGCGCGGCGGGCACGGCTGCCAGCGGGATGTGGATGGTGGCGAGGACGACCCGGAGCGGGCCCCCGAGCGCTGTCTGCTCGGCCGCCATCAGCATGGCGACCTCATCGGCGTCCGTGAGCGACTGGAGCATCTCGGTATGCCCCGGGAAGGCGTACCCGGCGGCCGAGAGCGCCGCCTTCTCGATCGGGGCCGTGACGATCCCGGCCACATCGCCGTCGAGGGCCAGCCCGACGGCGGCTTCGATGGCGGCCCCAGCCAGCCGGCCGGCCGCCGCGGCGTCGTCTCCGACCCAGGCCCCGATGGCGACGTCGGGCTCGATGCCGGTCCCCGTCGGGCCCACGGTCACCAGCTCCGCGCCGTCGATCCGGGCGTCGAGTGCCGCGGCCGCCACCTCCGGTCCGATCCCCCGGGGATCTCCCAGCGTTACAGCGAGACGCGTCGCAGCCCGTTCCATGGCCCGATCGGGGCGGGGGTCAGTATCGGATATCGATGTAGGTGGTCCGGCGCAGCTCGGTCAGGACCTCCTCCAGGAGCTTCTCCCGCTGCAGGAACTGGCGGATCTGTGCACGGAGCTCCTGGTCCTGCAGCGAGTACTCACCGGCCTCGGTCACCTCGGAGACCTTGGCCACCGCGTACGCCTCCTGAGCGCCCGGGATCTGGAACGGCCCCACGACATCGCCGGCATCGGCGCCCCGCAGCTCGGTGGTCCAAGGCGCCGGGAGCGAGTCCCGGATCACGGGTCCGACCCGGCTCTGCTCCACGGGATCGTGCACGGCGTCGATGAGGCTGTCCATGGAGGCCCCGCTGCGGGCGGCCTCCGCGACCTCGCGGGCCCGCTCGACCGTGCGGGACCGGTCCTCGGCCGTGACCTCCGGCCGGATCAGGATGTGGCGGGCCAGCCGCTCGGGTCCCCGGGCCCGGTCGATCTTGATGATATGGAGCCCGAACGACGTCTCGACGATCCCGCTGTGCCGTCCCGGCCGCAGCGCGAACGCCACACGCTCGAACTCGGGGACGAACCGGCCCCGGCGGAACCAGCCGAGCTCGCCGCCCTGCTGGCGCGACCCCGGGTCGTCACTATGGCGACGGGCCAGCGTGGCGAAGTCCTCGCCCTGGTTCAGCTCCTCCAGAATCTCCTGGGCCTCGGCGCGGGCCCGGGCCTTGGCCGAGTCGGAGGGCTCGGGCGTGACCACGACCTGCTGGAACTCGATCGTCGCGGGCCGCCGGCCGAGCTCGTTGCGCCGCTGCTCGAAGAACTCTCGGATCTCCTCGTCGGAGACCTGCGGCGGGCTCCGGTCCCGCTGCAGCGCGGCCATGAACTGCTGCTGGACCCCCGCCCTGCGCGCGCCGCGTGCGACGATGGCCCGGTACTGCTCCAGCGTCAGCCCTTCCCGGGCCAGCGCCTCCTCGAAGGCCGGCCGCGTTCCGAACCGCCGGACCTGCTCCTGCAACGCGGCGTCGACCTGTCCCTGGACGTCTTCCTCCGGCACGAACAGGGAGTCCCGCTCGGCGGCCTGGAGCATGACCAACTCGTTGACCATGGCCTCCAGCTCCTGACGCCTGATCGCCTCGAGGGCCTCCGGGTCGTCGGGCAGCGGCCGCCCGGTGGCCCGCAGCCGCTCGATCTGCTCGTCCAGCTCGGAATCCAGGATCACGCTGTCACCGACGACGGCCACGATCCGGTCCACGAGCTCTGGCCCCTGCTCCTGGGCCGGGGCCTCCTGCTGTGCACTTGCGGTGACCGCGGTGGACAGCAGGGCGAAGGTCAGCAATACGGTTCGGGTCATGCTTCCTGGTGTGCTGGGAACGCTGCGGGCCGACCGGTAGCCGGCCGGCCCGCGTTGTAATAGGCCTGCACTCTCTCGGAGTTCCTCAGCCGGTGGTGTCCGGTGACGGTGGCGCCTCGCCCGTCGGACTCGGGACACCCGTATCCGCCCCGCCGGCCGCCGGGGCCCGCCGCTCCTCGATCCTTTCGGCCGCTTCGGCGATCCCCGACTCGAAGAGCCGCCAATCCTCCTGCTGCCGGAGGGCGTAGGACAGTCCGCCCAGAGGCATCAAGCGCCGCTGCCCACTCAGCGCCTCCTCGAAGAAGGTACGAAGCCGTCGCTCCTGGGCCTCCATCGGGGTCTCATCCTCCTGCGGCGGCCCTACGAAGCCGGACTCCCTGGCCACCTGGACGACCTGCTGGCGCATGGCGCTGCGCACCGAGTCGCGCTCACTCTCCGGCACCGTGATCCCTCGATCCGCGGCATCTTCCATGATGAGCTCGTTCGTGGCCACGTCCCGGAGGAGCTGACTCATCTGCTGGTCGGTCAGCGACGTGTACCGCCCGCGCTCCTGCATGGGCATGCCCGTGAAGAGGCGGGCGAGCTCGCCCGCCGTGAGGGCACCCCCCTCCCAGGTGACCAGCTCCCGGCTGGCCGCGCGGTTCTGGAGCGGCATGGCGGGGCTGTCCGCCATGTCCCTGGCGACGTCCGTCGCACCCTCCCGAACCTCCATCTCGTACTGCGACCGCACGCTCTCTACGTACTCGGTCAGCGAGGCCTGCCTGCGCTCGTTGATGAGCTGGCGCCGGAACTCCTCCCCGGCGTCTTCCAGGGAAGGTACCTCGCGGTCTTCCACCTTGATGATGTGCAGTCCGAACGGGGTCTCGACGACCTCGCTGACTTCGCCGACGGCCAGGTTGAACGCCGACTCCTCGAACGGGGCCACCATGTCCCCCCGCTCGAACCAGCCCAGGTCGCCCCCCTGCGGCGCCGTACCGGAGTCATCGCTGTACTGGCGGGCCAGCGCGGAGAAGTCCTCACCGGCGGCCGCCCGGTCGCGGAGCTCCCGGGCCAGCTCCCGGACGCTGTCCTGCGCCCCTTCGTCCTCGTCGGGGATCGAGAGCAGGATGTGTCGGGCCTTGACCCGGACGTCGGGCCCCCGGGTCGCGTACAGCTCCTGGAGCTCTTCCTCGCTGATCACCGTGTCGGTCGTCATCACCTGCCCCCGCAGCTCGATGAACATCTGCTGCTCCACGTACGGCCGAAGGAGTGGGTCCAGGTCGAGCTGCGACAGGGTGCTGTCCTCGCCGACCAGGGAGGCCAGGAGCGCGTAGTCGACCCACAGGTCGGCCACCGACCGCACGATCTGCGGCCGTCCCGGCACGCTGGCGTTCGGAGTCAGCAGGTCGGCGGTCTCCTCGACGGTGAGTGTCAAGTCGCCCGCGCGGGCGACCGTGTCGGTGTGCGCCGTCATGGCGTCACACCCCGCGACCGCCGTGGTGACGAGGGCAAGGGCCAGATATCGCTTCATGTTCTTTCTCCTCGAAGGTTGTGCAGCCGGCTGAATGTACCGGGGGTGCGGAGCGTGTACAACCCGGGGGCGCCGGTCACGCTACGGGCGAGGCCAGGATCGAGAGTGCCTCCGCCACCGAGGCGGAGAGCGCGCCGGTCCCCAGGCGGTGCAGGACGAGGCTGAGCGGGTCGGTCCGTCGCACCTCCACCTCGATCTGGCTCCCGTGCATGGCGTCCCGGAGCGTCGTGAGCCGGGGCACGACGTCCCGTCGGAAGGTGAGTCGGGCGCGGTCCCTTCGCACGTTGATCCGGTGGACCCCGAGGCGCTGGCCGAGGAGCCGGAGCCGGGCGCCCTCGAGGAGCCGGACGACTTCCGGGGGCGGGCTCCCGAATCGGTCGATCACCTCGTCGCGGAGCTCCGCGACGTCGGCCACCTCGTCGGCGCCGGAGAGTCGGCGGTACAGGTGCAGCTTCTGGGCCGAGTCGGCGACGTACTCGTCGGGGACGTACGCGGGGCCGTCCATGGAGACATCGGGCGCGGGGTAGACCTCTCGCTCCTCCTGGCCCTTGAGACGAGCCACCGTCTTCTCCAGAAGGCGCGTGTAGGTATCGATGCCCACCGCGTGCACGTGACCGGACTGGTCGGCGCCCAGGATGTTGCCCGCGCCCCGCATCTCCAAATCCTTCACAGCAATGGCGTAGCCGCTCCCCAGCTCCGTGTGGTGCTCGAGGATCCGGAGCCGCTTCTCCGCTTCCAGCGTGATCCCCTCCGGCGCCACCAGGTAGCAGAACGCCCGATGGTGGGAGCGACCGACCCGACCCCGGATCTGGTACAGCTGGCTCAGCCCGAACATGTCCGCTCGGTCCACGATGAGCGTGTTCGCGGTGGGGACATCGAGCCCGTTCTCGATGATCGCCGTGGTGACCAGGACGTGAAACTCCCGGTCCAGGAACCGGCTCATCACATCATCGAGCTGCCGAGCGCCCATCTGGCCGTGGGCGGTGTCGACCTCCGCGGCGTCGGGAACGAGTCGGCTGACCCGCTCGGCCACGGCGCCCAGGCTCTGGATCCGGTTGTGCACGACGAAGACCTGCCCGCCCCGGTCCAGCTCCCGGAGGATGGCGTCCCGGATGACCTCGTCGATCCACGGCACGACGTGGGTGATGATCGGCATGCGGTCGCGGGGCGGCGTCTGGATCAGCGACAGATCCCGGAGCCCCGCCAGCGACAGGTGCAGCGTTCGCGGGATCGGCGTGGCGGTCATCGCCAGCACGTCCACGTTCCGCTTGATATCCTTGAGCCGCTCCTTCTGCTTGACACCGAACCGCTGCTCCTCGTCGACCACCATGAGTCCGAGGTTCTTGAACGCCACATCGTCCTGGAGCAGCCGGTGCGTCCCGACGACGATGTCGATCTCGCCCGCCAGCAGCTCTGCCAGGATCGTCTCCTGCTCCTTCGGCGTCCGGAACCGGCTCAGCGCCTCGATCCGGACCGGGTAGTCGGCCAGCCGCTCCTGGAACGTGTGCAGGTGCTGCTCGACGAGGATGGTCGTCGGCGCGAGCACCGCGACCTGTCGGTCGTCCTGGACCGCCTTGAACGCGGCCCGCACGGCGATCTCCGTCTTGCCGTAGCCGACATCGCCGATGATGAGCCGGTCCATCGGCCGCTCCGACTCCATGTCGGCCTTCACGTCCCTCGTCGCCTGTCGCTGGTCCGGCGTGTCCTCGTACAGGAACGCGCTCTCCATCTCCTTCTGCCAGCGGGTGTCCTCGGGGTACGGCGGACGCGTGGCCATCTCCCGGGCGGCGTACAGCTCCAGGAGCTCGGCGGCCATCCGCTCGATGGCCTCCTGCGTCTTCCGCTTGATCCGCGTCCACGTCTTGCCGCCGATCTTGTGCACCGATGGCGGCTTCGCGTCGTCCCGGTCCGGGACCCATCGCTCGATGGCGTCCAGCCGGTAGACCGGCAGGCGCAGCACCTCGCCGCCGGCGTACTCGATGGCCAGCGACTCGAGGGTCGTACCGCCCACGTCCACGCGCTCGAGGCCGTGGAACTGCCCGATCCCGTGGTCCATGTGCACGACGTAGTCACCCGACTGCAGCTGGCTGAGACTCTCGATGGCGCCGCCACCCCGGAACCGGCGGCCGCGTCGGAGCTTGCGGGCGCGACGGAAGATCTCGTGGTCGGTGAGGACGCGGAGCGGCTCGTCACCCTCGAGGACGAACCCACCGGCGAGGGTGCCGAGGGCCAGCGTCGTACCGTTGGGGATCGAAGCGGGTCCGCCCAGCAGCTCCTCCAGTCGCTCCAGCTGGCCGGTGTTGTCGCACAGGATCAGCGTCCGCTCGTCGCGGGCCGCGGCCTGTCGCAGCAGCGACTGGAGCCGCTCCGTGTCGCGCTCGATGGCCTCCGGCGGCCGGGCGTTCATGCGCAGCTCCCCGTCCGCCGTGCAGGCGATCCGGCCGAACCCGCCCAGCTTCTCGCGGACGGCGGCCGGCGGGAGCAGCAGCGACTCGGGCGGCGCGGGGTCCCGGCCCCGCTCCACCTCGACGGCCCGGAGCTCCAGCAGCTTGGACCAGGCACGGTCGAACGCGGCGTCGTCCTCGTCGTGAAGCTGGATCAGGATCGCGTCGCGCGGGAGGACGTCCAGCAGCGATCGGCGGCCGACCTCACCGCCGCCCGCGAGCTTCAGGTCCACCGGCAGGACATCCACCGCGTCCAGCGTCGCCGTGGAGCGCTGGTCCAGCACATCGAACCGACGGATGGACGTGATCTCGTCGCCCCAGAACTCCAGTCGGATCGGGTCCTCGGCGCCGAAGCTGAAGAGATCGACGATGCCGCCCCGCGCGGCGTACTCGCCGACCTGCTCCACGAGGCCGGTAGCCTCGAACCCCAGGGTCTGCAGCCGCTCGCCCAGGTCGGCGGGTCGGATCTCCTGTCCGACGGTCAGGGTCATGCGCAGATCGGCCAGCTCGTCGGGGATCCGCTCCTGCTCCTGGACGGCGCGCGTGGTGATGACCATGACGCGCACTCGCCCCGCCAGCAGCGACTCCAGCGCCTCCACCCGCTGCCCGCTCACCTCCACGTGATGCTCCTCCGCCTCGAACGGCAGCGCCTCCCGCTGGGGGTACAGCGCGGCGGCCCCCTCGGGGAGCAGCGTCACGAGGTCCGAATGGACGGTCTCCGCCTCGGGTGGGTCGCTGGCCACGACCACCCAGATGCGCCGCTCCAGGTCGGACGCCAGGCCGGCCGCCAGTACCGCCGGAAGGGAGCCCGGCAGGTTGGCCACGGCCCTGGTCATGCCGGGTCCCGGGAGCCCCTCCCGAAGGCTGCGGTAGCTCGACTGCCGCCGCAGCGTCTCGAGGATGATCGGGTGCATCAGCCGGCCCGTCCGACGGCTGCGACCACCGGATGCGGGAGGAGCCCGGCCGGGACCGGGACCCGAAATGCCGGCGTCAGGAGCGTCATGAAGGCTGCGTGTGCGTCATCGGTGGAGTGAAGCTAACGGGACGCCGGGATGCGTCAACGGACCGCCGGGACCGGCTGCGACGGGGGGGTCGTCGATCGCCGGGGGCGCCGGTTGTACACCGGCCGCGCGAGTCTGTACCTTTCCGGCCGCACCGATCCGACCAAACCGAGCACGGCAGATGAAACGACTGGCATTCCTCCTTCTCCCGGCCATCCTCGCGACCGCCTGCAGCACGTCGCGCGGCTCCGAGGCATCCCCGGGCCTGACGGCCGCGGCGGAGACCATCACGGCCACCGACGTCCGCGCCCGGATCGGGTTCCTGGCGTCCGACGCGCTCCGGGGCCGGGACACGCCGAGCCCGGGGCTCGACACCGCCGCCCACTGGATCGCCGATGAGCTCGCATCGTTCGGGCTGGAGCCGGGGGCCGCAGAGGGCTGGATGCAGCGGTACCCGTATCCCGCCACGGCCCTCGATGCGGGCGAAGCGACGCTGCGGATCGCCGCGGGAGCGACGCACATGTTCATGTACGGAGAGGACTTCTGGGCGGAGCCCGGTTCGCAGGCCGAGCCCGCCGGGATGGTGTACGTCGGGTCCGAGCTGCTGGAAGACGCCGAGGTCCGGGACCGGGTCGTCCTGATCCGGCTGGAGGCCTCGCTGGAGCAGGGACGGGACGGCTGGCGCCTGGATCGCCAGGCCCGGCGCCGGGCGTCGGCCACCCTGGACCGGGCGGCGGGGAGTGGCGCCGCCGCCGTCGTGTTCGTCCTGGACTCGGTCTTCACCGACGACGCCGTGGAGCTGCTGGCCGCGTCGGCGGAGCGGCCGTCACGGGTCCTGGGCGGACCCGAGGCGCGGTCCGTGCCGCCCGCGTTCTACCTCCGCTGGCAGCCTGCGCTGCGGATCTTCCGGATGGCCGGCCTCGACGGGGCGACGATCCTCTCCCGTCCCGCGCGGCGACCGGTCCCGCTGCCGGGCGTGACCGCCACCACCGCGGCGCCCCGGGTGGCGGTGGACGACGCGCGCCCGCCGAACGTGGTCGGCGTGCTCCGCGGAAGCGACCCCGTTCTCCGCGACCGCTACGTGGTCGTCACCGCCCACATGGACCACGTGGGCGTCGGTCCGCCCGACGAGACCGGTGACTCCATCTACAACGGCGCGGACGACGACGCTTCCGGCACCGCCGTCCTGGTCGAGGTGGCCGAGGCGCTGGCCGGGATGGAGACGCGACCGCGCCGTTCGGTCCTGTTCGTGGCCGTCAGCGGGGAGGAGAAGGG
>JAWVYT010000026.1:0-13822 GCA_033722595.1 Longimicrobiales bacterium | reverse complement strand
CGCGTGCCGTGGGCGCCCATGTCGCCGCTCCCCATGCCGCCGGCGTTCCCCGGCGCGGCGCCCACCCACAGCGTCTCGTGACGCCGCCAGGGGCCGTTCCTGCGGGACCAGACCAGGGGACGGTCCACCGGCTCGCCGCCCGGCCCGGCGCACGGCTCCATGAGCCATTCGTCGGCCAGACAGCCGGGGTGCGCCGCGTGCGCGAGGCGGAACGTCCGGCGGTATCGGGACTCTGCGTCGTCGTGGGGCATGGCGGCCCAAAGGTCGAGCCCACGGCCCGCGCTCGCAACCGTCACGGAAAGGTGATACGCTACGCCGTGGCGGAGCCGCCCACCGCACGGAACGGAGCACGATATGACCGAGAAGAACGAATACAGGCATCGCGAGATCGCCGGGCGGCCGCTCCGCCCCGAGACGCTGATGATGGGCTACGGCTACGACCCCCAGCTGTCCGAGGGAGCCGTGAAGTGCCCGATCTTCCAGACCTCGACCTTCGTGTTCAAGAGTGCCGAGGAGGGGAAGGCGTTCTTCGAGCTCGCGTACGGGCTGCGGGAGCGGGGACCGGCGGAGGAGCCGGGCCTCATCTACTCCCGGATCAACAACCCCGACCTGGAGATCCTGGAGGAGCGGCTGAGCCTCTGGGACGGCGCCGATTCGGCCCTCGTCTTCTCCAGCGGGATGGCCGCCATCGCGACCACCCTGCTCACGTTCCTCCGGCCCGGCGACGCCATCGTGCACAGCGACCCGGTCTACGGCGGGACCGAGTTCCTCCTCTTCAAGATCCTGCCCCAGTTCGGCGTGAAGCGGTTCGGGTTCCGGGCCGGCACCGAGGGTGGCCTGGAGGACGCGGTACGGCAGGCGCGAGAGGAGGGCCCGCTCAAGGTGATCTTCGCCGAGACCCCGGCCAACCCCACCAACGCGCTCGTGGACGTGCCCCGGTGCGGTGAGCTCGCCGACGCGGTGGGCGCCGAGGACGGGCAGCGGCCCGTGGTGGCCGTCGACAACACCTTCCTGGGGCCGCTATGGCAGAAGCCGCTGGACCACGGCGCCGACCTGGTGCTGTACTCCCTCACCAAGTACGTGGGCGGCCACAGCGACCTGATCGCCGGCGCGGTCCTGGGCGACGAGGAACGGGTGGACGCGGTGGCCGGGATGCGCACGATCCTCGGGACCATGGCCGACGCCTGGACCGGCTGGCTCCTGATGCGCTCCCTGGAGACGCTGAAGCTCCGGATGACCAGCCAGATGAAGAACGCGCGCTACGTGGCCGAGTTCCTCCAGGGGCACCCGAAGGTCGAGAAAGTCCACTACCTCGGCTTCCTGGAGGAGGGCGACCCGCAGCATGACGTGTACACGCGCCAGTGCATGGCGCCCGGCGGCACCTTCTCCTTCGAGGTGAAGGGCGGCGAGGAAGAGAGCTTCCGGCTCCTGAACGCACTCGAGCTGGCCAAGCTGGCCGTCAGCCTCGGCGGGACCGAGACGCTCATGCAGCACCCGGCCACCATGACCCACTCGGATATCCCGCCGGACCATCAGGAAGCGATCGGGATCACACCGGGCATGGTCCGCATCTCCGTAGGGATCGAAGATCCCCACGACCTGATCGCCGACCTCCGGCAGGCGCTGGAAGCCGTGTAGCGAGGCGCCCGGGAAGCCGGGCAGCGGTCGTCAGATGCTGTTCAGCAGGTCCTCGATGGCCTTCTGGACCGCGTCCTCGGCACCGCCGGACAGCAGGTTGTCCAGCATCTCCTTCACGTCGTGGGCGAGCTCCTCCGGGTGGTGACGGTCCGACGCCGGCCGCACCACGTTGCCGATGGGGAGCAGCGCGAAGCGGGGACCCTCCTCGTCGTCCTCCGAGCTGCCTCCACCGTACCCGCTCTCGATCTCCGAGGGCGGAGTGGGAACGCTGGACTTCCACGGCTCCTCCTCCGACGCGGGACCCGACTCGCCGGCCTCGTCCTCCTCCACCGGCAGCACCAGGCAGATCCTCCCGTCGATGTTGCCGTCGTCATCCTCCCGCGCGGCCAGCGCCACCGAGACCGGTGTCTCCAGCAGCGACTGGATCGTGTCCAGCGCGTTCGAGGCGACCACGCTCCGAGCGATGAGCCGGTCGTCGTAGTAGTAGCCGAGGCCCACGGCACCGTCCGGCACCGAGTTGTGACGGATCGAACGCGCTTCCAATTCGATCGGCGTGGGGTGCGGCACGACGACGAGGTGATCCATGCTACTCCCGCATCGGTTGATTGCGTTCCCGTTCCGGCCGCGGCTGCCGCCCGACCGTCTTCCTCTTACCCGGCTCCCGCCCGAGGGTTCTGCCCGTAGCGATCCGCCGACCCGGCCGCAGCGACCCCCGCCCCGCTCCGCCGTCCGCCCACCCGGCACCGTAGACCGGCCCGACCGGCCCGGACCCCCGCCGTCGCACCCGGCTCGCCGTCGCGCCACCGTACACCAACCCCTGCGCGACCCGGAACGTACCGCGTCCCCCCCGGCCGCGGGCACGGAAACATCTTCCGCCGTCGGCCGGAAACATTTTCCGTAACCGGAAAGATCGACCGGGTGATTTTCGCACAGAGTTCGGCGGGGCTCGGGGTGTTACAAAAGCTATAAGTCGTTGGAGCTTAATGGTTTGGGGATCATGTGCCACCGGGTGTACGGGATCGGTACAGGCCGTGCCCCTGACGGGGGGCGGAACGCGAGCGGGAACCATTCAGGAGCCACGGGGACGGTTGGGATGACCGAGACGGAGCGAAGGGACTGGACGGAGTACCGGCGGACGGGCGGCTTGGAGGTGCGGAACCGGCTGGTCGAGCGCCACCTGGGGCTGGTCCATCATTTCGCGCACCGGATGCGGCCTCGGACCGGCGACCAGGTGGAGGTGAGCGACCTGGTGAGTGCGGGCACGGTGGGGCTGCTGCACGCCGTCTCCTCGTTCGATCCGGAACACGGCTCCCGGTTCAGCACGTTCGCGGCGTCGCGGATCCGTGGCGCGATGCTGGATGAGATGCGGAGCCGTGACGTAGCGCCGCGGAGCGTGCGTCGTCGCCAGCGGGAGATGGAGCAGGCGCGGGACCGTCTGGCGGTGGCGATGGACCGGACGCCGAGCCATCCGGAGGTGGCGGAGGTGCTGGAGGTGGATCCGCAGCAGCTCTGGCGGTGGAAGTGGGAGGTGGCCCGGAGCCGTCGGGTCTCGCTGGAGGATCTTCTGGGCAGCCCGTCGGCGGGCGCGGAGTCCGGCGGGGAGCCGGGGACCTCGATGGAGGTGGAGGAGCGTCTGGCGCTGGAATCGGAGCTGCAGCGACTGCGGGCGGAGCTCGAGTCGCTGCCGGAGCGGGACCGGGAGATCATCCGGCTCTACGACCTGGAGGGTTGGACGCTCCGTGACATCGGGAATCGTCTGGGCGTGTCGGAGTCGCGGGTCTCGCAGCTGCGGACGCGGGCGCTGTCGCGTCTGCGGGAGCGGATGTGCGACCTGCGGGAAGCGGCATGAGGGACTCCGGCGAGTACCGGGTGCTGGTCGTCGAGGATGACCCCGGCGTTCGCTCGCTGATAGGCAGACACCTTCAGCGCTCCCGGTATCGGGTGGAGACCGCGGAGAGCGCGGAGGAGGTCGTGGACGGGCTCCGGAGCGGGGTCGTGAGCTACGACGTGGTGCTGACCGACGTGCACCTGCCGGGGATGTCGGGGGTGAAGCTGAACCGGCTGCTGCTGGCGACGGCCCCGTTCAACCCGATCATCGTGATTACCGGGGACGACGACGCAGGGCTCGCCCGACAGGCGCTGCAGGAGGGCGCGTCGGGCTACCTCCTCAAACCGTTCGAGCTCTTCGAGCTGGACGCGGCGCTGGCGCAGGCGGTCTCGATGCTCGAGCTGGTGGAGACGACGGAAACGCTGGCGCGGTCGCAGGGCGAGGCGGTGGACGACTGGGGCGAGCTGGGGGGCACTCTCCCGCGGTCGTGGCTGCACCTGGGCGACGAGAAGTCCGGCGCCGGTGCGGGGCACGGCGCCCGGGTCGTGAGCGTATCGATTCTGCTGGCGAAACAGCTCGGGGACGCCATTGACGCCGCGGCCCGGGAGGAGCTGCGGACGGCGGCGCGGACGCACGAGATCGGCCGCCTCGTCGGCTCGGGCGGTCGGCGGGAGGTGGCCACGCGGTCATCGAAGCTGCTGGACGACCTGGGGTTCGACGAGCGGGTCTGCGAGCTGGTCCGTCAGTCGGCGGAGCCGTGGTCGCCGGGGCTGCCGCTCCGGGCCCGTCTCCTCTCCATGGCCGACCGGCTGGATCACTCGGCGGTTCGTCGGGCGGAGGAAGCGCCGCCCGATGCCGAGCCGGGCGAAGCGATCCGCGACGCCGTGGACGCCGTGCTCGCCGGCGCGGGCGAGACCTCGGATCCCGGGCTGGCGCGACTGCTGGAGGAGCACCGGGAGCGGGTGGAGTCCATGTGGGTCCTCCACCGGCAGGTCGCCCCCGGCCGCTGAGCGACCGGCCCGCTCGACCGCTGCGGCCCTGGCGGGAGCCGCGGTGCCCGTCGCCTACCCGGAGCCCGACTTCTTCTCCCGCGACTCCCGGGCGGTGACGCTGGCCTGAGGAAGCTCCACGTCGGACCGGAAGGCTTCCCGTACGATGCGGGCCTGCTGGTCGTCGTGGGCCTTCTTGTAGCCCTCGGCGGGGCTGGCCCGCTCGGGGCGGCCCACGTAGCCGACGTCCCGGTCTCCGGCGATCCGCTCGAGCCACGGCCGCATGTAGGTCCACGCTCCCATGTTGGCCGGCTCCTCCTGGACCCAGATCAGCTCCTCGGCGTTGGGGTACCCGTCCAGGACCTCCTGGAGGGCCTCCTCGGCGAAGGGGTAGAGCTGCTCCACGCGGAGGACCGCTACATCGTCCGCCTCGTCCCACTCGTCGCTGGTAAGCAGGTCGTAGTAGACCTTGCCGGTGCACAGCACGACCCGCTTCACGCCTTCGGCGCGCTCGGTGCCCCGGGGGTCGTCGAGGACCAGGCGGAATCCGCCTCCGGTCAGCTCTGCGGCGCTCGAGACGGCTTTCGGGTGGCGGAGCAGGCTCTTGGGGGTGAACACGATGAGCGGCCGCAGCTCGTCCAGGCGGGCCTGGCGCCGCAGCAGGTGGAAGTACTGGGCCGGGGTGGTGCAGTTCGCGACCCGGATGTTGTCCTCGGCGGCAAGCTGGAGGAACCGCTCCAGGCGACCGCTCGAGTGTTCCGGGCCCTGGCCCTCGTAGCCGTGGGGCAGGAGGAGCACGAGCCGACTGGTCTGCCCCCACTTGGCGCGACCGGCGACCAGGAACTGGTCGATGATGACCTGCGCCCCGTTCACGAAGTCACCGAACTGGGCCTCCCAGAGGATCAGCGAGCGGCGGGCCGCCGTGCTGTAGCCGTACTCGAAGCCCAGGACCCCGGCCTCGGAGAGGGGGCTGTTGTAGACCTCGAAGGGAGCGGTGGCCTCCTCCAGGTTCTTCAGCGGTGTGTACCCCTGGCCGGTCTCCGTGTCCTTCAGGGTCAGGTGTCGCTGGCTGAACGTGCCCCGGGCCGAGTCCTGGCCGGTGAGCCGGATCGGCGTCCCCTCGGCCAGGAGCGTGCCGAACGCCAGCGACTCGGCGTGGGCCCAGTCGAGCTGGGGCTCGTCGCTGTCCAGCGTCTCCGCCCGCTTGGTGAGCTGCCGCTCCAGCTTGTCGTTGATGGCGAAGTCGTCCGGCCACTGGTGGAGCTGCCGGTCCACGGACTCCAGGAGGTCCCGGTCCACGTCGGTCGTGACCGGCGGCTCGATGGTGGCGGGCTCCACCGGCGGGGTGGCGGGCTCGTCGTCGTCCTCCTGGGCGATCCGCTCCTTCACGTCCTCCTGGATCTCGCTGAGCCGGGTGTAGGCGGAGTCCCAGATCTCGTCGATCTTCTCCCGGACGAGGGTGCCATCCTCCTCGAGCCGGTCGGCCCACCGCTCGCGCACCGTGGGGTGGTCCTCGACGGCGTCGTAGACCCGGGGCTGGGTGTACGCGGGCTCGTCGCCCTCGTTGTGGCCGTAGCGGCGGTACCCGACCAGGTCGATCAGGACGTCCGCCTGGAACTCGGCGCGGTACGCCATGGCCAGGCGGACCACAGCGAGGCACGCTTCGGGCTCGTCGGCGTTGACGTGGAAGACGGGGATATCGAAGCCCCGGGCCAGGTCGCTGGCGTAATCGGTGGAGCGGGCCTCCTCGGGGTCGGTCGTGAAGCCGATCTGGTTGTTCACGATGATGTGCAGCGTGCCGCCGGTCTCGAAGCCCTTCAGCCGGGCCAGGTTCAGGGTCTCGGCCACGATGCCCTGGCCGGCGAACGCTGCGTCACCGTGCATGAGGATCGGCAGGACCCGCGAGGTGTCCTGGGCGATGGCGGCCTCGTCCCGGTCCGTCTGCTTGGCCCGGGCGATCCCCTCCACGACCGGGTTCACGAACTCGAGGTGACTCGGATTCGGGGCCATGGTCACCGTCAGCGGATCGCCGGTCTCGGTCGCGTAGGTGCCCTCGGCGCCGAGGTGGTACTTCACATCGCCGGTGCCGGTCCCGTGCTGCTGGCCCTCGAACTCGCTGATGATCTTCTCGTACGGCTGGCCGAGCACGTGGGCCAGCACGTTCAGGCGACCCCGGTGCGCCATCCCGAGCACCACCTCCCGGGCGCCGGAGCCCGCAGCGCGCTCGATGGCCAGGTCGAGGACCGGGACCAGCATGTCGTCGCCCTCGATGCTGAACCGCTTCTGGCCCAGGTAGGCCCGGTGCAGGTACTGCTCGAGCGCCGAGACCTCCGTCAGGCGACGGAGCAGCCGCTCCTTCTCGTCGCCGGAGAGCGCCGTCCGGTGCTCGCCGCTCTCGATCCGCCGGCGGAGCCATTCCCGGCGCTTCGGGTCCTCCAGGTGCTCGTACTCGTAGCCGATGGGGCCCGTGTACGTCTCCCGGAGCCACGCCAGCACGTCCTGCATGCTGGTGCCGGCATCGCCCAGGTCCAGCAGCGAGGCGGGGATGGCTTCCAGGTCGCTGGCCTCGATCCCGTGGTAGTCGGGGGACAGGAGCGGGTGGCCCCGGGGCTCGCTGCCCAGCGGGTCGACATGGGCGGCCGTGTGGCCGTGGAGACGGTAGGCGTCCACCAGCTCGGCCGCGGCCATGGCCGCCCGGAGCAGCGCCCGCGAGGCGCCGGCGTCACCCCGGACGGGGATGAGCCCGAGCTCGGCCAGGTCCATGTCGAACAGACCCGCCCACCGCTCGTCGACCGAGCCGGGGTCGCGGACGTACGATTCGTACAGGTCCTGGACGTAGCCCGCGTTGTACGAGTCGTACGCCCGGTTCTTCTTCTGGTCGCCCATGTCTCGTTGTTACACCCGTTCCTGCGCCGTGTGCGTGCTCGCGCGGCGCGCTGGCGTTCCGAAGGGCCTCAAGTTAAATGCCACCGTGTCGTGGGAAAACCGGGGGCGCGGGGTCCCGGAGGGTGGCCGCGGGACTGCGGGTCGTTTATGGTATGGCACACCACGCTGAGACTCGTCGAAGGACCGGATGCCGAAGCAGGAAGACACACCCCTGATGCGCCAGTGGCGGGACGCGAAGTCCCGTCATGAGGACGCCCTGATCTTCTTCAGGGTCGGCGACTTCTACGAGATGTTCTACGAGGACGCCGAGGAGGGCGCCCGGCTCCTGGGGCTCACGCTCACGTCCCGGAACAACGGGGCCGCCGCGGAGGTCCCGCTGGCGGGGATCCCGGTGAAGGCGAAGGACGAGTACCTGGAGCGGCTGGTCCGGCTCGGCCGCCGGGTCGCCATCTGCGAGCAGGTCGAGGACGCATCGGAGGCGAAGGACATCGTCCGCCGGGAGGTGGTGGAGACGGTCACGCCGGGCGCCATCACGGCCGACACGCTGCTGGAGGCGCGCCGCAACAACTGGCTGGTCGCGGTGGTGGAGACGGACGGCGGCGAGGCGGCGGTGGCGGCCGCGGATATCAGCACCGGCGAGTTCGTGGGCACCCGGGTCCCGGCGGACCGGCTGGAGGCGGAGCTGGCGCGGTTCGAGCCGTCGGAGGTGCTCCTGCCCCGGGCCCGCGAAGGGGCCAACCCCGCCGAGACGGCCCACGCCACGTACCGGCCCGACTGGCTGTTCGACCCGAACACGGCCGCGGAGGAGATCCGCCGGCACTACTCGCTCCACGCCCTCGACGGGCTCGGGTTCCAGGACGGTGATGAGCCGCTGATCGGCGCGTTGGGCGCGCTGCTGGCCTACGTGAAGGAGGTCCAGCCGACGTCGGCGGAAGGGCTGCGCCGCCCG
Organism: Longimicrobiales bacterium; assembly: GCA_033722595.1. Lineage (GTDB taxonomy): Bacteria > Gemmatimonadota > Gemmatimonadetes > Longimicrobiales > RSA9 > JAWVYT01. Next base: position 5,532 of record JAWVYT010000026.1, on the reverse strand, counting down.
CAGGTGGAGCGGCCGGGCGAGGCCATGGCGCTGGACGAGATGACCCGCCGGAACCTGGAGCTGGTCGCGCCGCTCCGGCCCGATGTCCCGGCCGGGGCGCCGGCCACGCTCATGGATGTGGTCGACGAGACCGTGACCGCCATGGGCGGTCGGCTGCTCCGGCGGTGGCTGCTGCGCCCGCTGATCACGCCGGAGCCGATCTGGGCGCGCCAGAGGGCGGTGGAAGAGCTGGTGGAGAAGGCGGCCGTGCGCCGGGCCGTGCGCTCGGAGCTGAAGCAGGTCCGGGACCTGGAGCGCCTTGCCGGGAAGGTGGGGGCGGCCCGGGTATCCCCCCGGGAGCTCGCCGCGCTGGCGTCGTCGCTCGAGCGGCTGCCGCCGGTGCGGGACGCGCTGGCCGAGGCCCGCACGGACCGGCTGGCCGGGCTCCGGGAGACCGTGGACCCGCTGACCGACGTGCGGGACACGGTCCGGGCGGCGCTGGCCGACGAGCCGCCGGCCACGCTGGGCGAGGGCGGCGTGATCCGGGAGGGCCACGACGCGGAGCTCGACGACCTCCGGCAGACCCGGGACGGCGCCCGGGAGTTCATCGCGAGCCTGCAGCAGCGGGAGCGTGAGGCCACGGGGATCTCGTCGCTGAAGGTCGGCTTCAACAAGGTGTTCGGCTACTACATCGAGGTCACGAAGCCGAACGTCGACCGGGTGCCGGAGCACTACCGGCGGAAGCAGACACTGGCGAACTCCGAGCGGTACGTCACCGAGGAGCTGGACGAGTGGGAAGCGAAGGTGCTGGGCGCCGAGGAGCGGATCGCCGAGCTCGAGGCCCGCCTCTTCGCCGCGCTGCGCCGGGAGGTGGCGGCCGAGATGTCCAGGCTGCTGGACACGGCCCGGAAGGTGGCCGAGATGGACGTGCTGGCCGGGCTCGCCCGGCTGGCCGAGCGCCGCGACTACGTCCGACCCGAGGTCCACACCGGCTACGAGCTGGAGATCCGCGGGAGCCGACACCCGGTGGTGGAGACGATGATGCCGCGGGAGGAGTTCATCCCCAACGACGTGGTGCTCGACGACGACGCGCGCGTCATGATCCTGACCGGTCCCAACATGGCCGGCAAGAGCACACTGCTGCGCCAGGTCGGGCTGATCCAGCTGATGGCGCAGATCGGCTCGTTCGTGCCGGCCGGCTCTGCGCGCCTGCCCGTGGCCGACCGGGTCTTCACCCGCGTGGGCGCGTCGGACAACCTGGTCCGGGGCCAGTCCACGTTCATGGTGGAGATGAGCGAGACAGCGTCCATCCTCCACAACGCCACCGAGCGGTCGCTGGTGCTGCTCGACGAGATCGGCCGGGGGACGGCCACCTACGACGGCGTGAGCATCGCCTGGGCGGTGACCGAGCACCTCCACGAGACGCTGGGCGCGAAGACTATCTTCGCCACCCACTACCACGAGCTGACCCAGCTGGCGGACCTGCTGCCGGCGCTGGTGAACATGAACGTGGCCGTGAAGGAGACGGGCGACGATATCGTCTTCCTGCGTCGCCTCGAGCCCGGCGGCAGCGACCGGTCGTACGGGATCCAGGTCGGCCGGCTGGCGGGGCTCCCGGACGGGGTGGTGGGGCGCGCCCGGGAGATCCTCTCGGAGCTGGAGGGGACCCACACCCATCACGGCGAGGGGCTCGGCCGGCGGGCCGAGGGCCGGCCCGAGAGCACCGCGCCGCCGGACCAGCTGTCCATCTTCGGCGCGGAGCCGCACCCCGTGGTCGAGAAGCTGAAGGAGATCGATGTGGACGGGCTGACACCGCTGGAGGCGCTGAACCGCCTGGCGGAGCTGAAGCGGGAGGCGGAATGATCGATCGCTCACGCCTGTCGGCGCTCGCTGTTCGAGTTCGATCGCTCGCGCTTCGCGCTCGCTGTTCGAGTTCGGGGCTCGTGGCGTGGCTGGGGTCCCGGTGGAGCTGGTCGTTCGCGGCTCGGCCGGGTCCTTCACGACTCGGGCTCCGCCCTCGTCTCGCACCGCCCCGTCTGCCCTCGAAATCGAAATCGAAATGGGTGGGGGCGGTGGTGGCGGCGGCGGTGGCAGCAGCGGGGTGCGGTGGGGACGAGCCGGTGACGGATCCGAGGCCGATCTCGGTGGAGTCGCCGTTCCGGTACCCGATCGGTGAATGGGACGCGGATGTGGAGGGCGAGGCGATTTTGATGGTCCACGTCACGGACATGGGCGACGTGGACAGTGTGTACGTGCTGGAAAGCAGCGGGCGTCCAGCGCTGGATTCGGCGGCGCTGGCGGGGGCCCGGGAACTCGAATTCGCGCCCGGCCGGCGCGGCGAGGAGCGGATCGACATGTGGGCCAAGCTGCCCGTCCGCTTCGCCAAGCCCGACTCGGTGCGGTCCGGAGGACAGCGATGAGCGACGAGGTGATTCGGAACCGCCGGCCGTACGACGACGTGCTGCAGACGGTCGGCTGGACACCGCTGATCCGGCTGAACCGGGTGACAGCGGGGATCCGCACGCCGGTGTACGGCAAGGCGGAGTTCATGAACCCGGCCGGCTCGGTCAAGGACCGGATCGGCTGGGCGATCATCGAGGCCGCGGAGAGGGCGGGCGACCTGAAACCGGGCGGCACGATCGTGGAGGGGACGAGCGGGAACACGGGGCTCGCGCTGGCGCTGGCGGCCACCACCAAGGGGTACCGCTGCATCTTCACCATTCCGGACAAGATGAGCCAGGAGAAGGTCCGGCTGATGAAGGCGTTCGGGGCCGAGGTCATCGTGACGCCCACGGCGGTCCCGCCGGACCACCCCGACGACTACGTCATGACGGCGAAGCGGATCGCCCGGGAGACGCCGAACGCGATCTTGGCGAACCAGTTCTACAACCAGGCCAACCCCGAGGCCCATTACGCGACTACGGGGCCGGAGCTGTGGGAACAGACGGACGGCCGGATCACGCACTTCGTCGCGTCGGCAGGGACCGGGGGCACGATCTCGGGGACCGGCAAGTACCTGAAGGAGCAGAGTTCCGGGATCCAGGTCATCGCCGGGGACCCCGAGGGCTCCTCCCTGCGCCACTACTGGGAGACGGGCGAGAAAAAGGAGGGGCAGCCGTACCAGGTCGAGGGGATCGGGAACGAGAAGATCCCGGACACGCTCTGGTTCGATGTCATCGACCGGTACGAGACCGTCGGCGATCGGGAGGCGTTCCGGATGGCCCGGCGGCTGACCCGCGAGGAGGGGCTGTTCGTGGGCGGGTCGGCGGGGCTGATCGTCCACCTGGCGGTGCAGGTCGCCCGGGAGCTGGACGATCCGGACGCACTCGTGGTGGCCATCCTCTGCGACACCGGCGAGCGCTACCTCTCGAAGGTGTTCAACGACGAGTGGCTCCGGGAGAACCGGCTCATCGCACCGGAGCAGCTGGATGCCGGCCAGCTGATCCGCCACAAGGAAGCCGACACACCGGACATCGTCGTGATCCAGGCGGGTCAGACGGTGCGGGAGGCGCTGGAGCTGATCACGGGCCACGATATCGGGCAGCTCCCGGTTCTCGACGGTGGGGAGAACGTGGGCGCGGTCACGGAAGAGACGCTCATGGCGCGGGTGATCGAGGATCCGACGATCCTCGACGAGCCCGTCGCCGAGCTCATGGGCGAGGCGTTCCCCGAGGTGGAGGCGGACAGCACGTTGGAGTCGGTGGCCCGGCTCCTGACCCGGCAGACGCCGGCCGTGGTGGTCCGGGAGAACGGCGCGCTCACGGGGATCATTACGCGGTACGACATGGTAAGGCAGCTGACGGGGTAGAGGCGCTCGGGTTCGCGTTGCAACGCGCTCGGCCTTCGGCTTCGCAACAGGCGGCCTGCGGCCGCATCAGGCTCGCTGGCGCTCGCATCAGGCTCGCTGGCGCTCGCATTTAGGCTCGGCCTTCGGCCTCGCAAGGGGGGATAGAGGAGGTGATGGAGTGAAGATCGGGGTGCTGTTTGGCGGGACCAGCGAGGAGCGGGACGTCTCCATCGCGAGCGGCGCGGAGGTGGTGCGGGCGCTGCGCGAGGCGGGCCACGACGTGGTCGCGGTGGACACGGCCACGGGCGTGCTGGACGAGGCCGCGGAGGCGGAGCTACTGCAGACGGGCGTGGCGCCGGAGCCCCCGGAGCGGGGACGGCTGGACATGCTGCGGACCGGGGACCCGACATCGCTGACCTGGGCGCCGGAGCTGGAGGGCGCGGACGTGCTGTTCCTGGCGCTGCACGGCGGGGCGGGCGAGGGGGGCGCGCTGCAGGCGCTGCTGGATCTCGTGGGCCTGCCGTACACCGGGAGCGGGATGCTCGCCAGCGCCATGGCCATGGACAAGGACGTGACGAAGCGGCTGCTGCGGTTCGCCGGCGTGCCGACCCCGGACTGGCTCATGACGCCGACGGACGTGGTGGAGGTCGAGCGGGTGATCGGATGGCCGGCGGTGGTGAAGCCGAGCAAGCAGGGCTCCACTGTGGGGCTCACGGTGGTGAAGTCGCCCGACGGGCTGGCGGCGGCGATCGCCACGGCGTACGAGCACGACGACGAGGTCATGGTGGAAGCGTTCGTCGCGGGCCGGGAGCTCACCGTGCCCGTGCTCGGCGGGGAGGCGCTGCCGGTCGGGGAGATCATCTCGAAGAACGAGATCTTCGACTACGAGGCCAAGTACCAGCCGGGGATGGCGGAGGAGATCTTCCCGGCGGACGTCGATCCCGCCATCGCGGCCGAGGCCCAGCGGCTGGCGCTCCGAACGCACGAGGCGCTGAAGCTGACCGGGTTCAGCCGGGTCGACTTCCGGCTGGACGACGCCGGCGGGCTCTGGTGCCTCGAGGCGAACACGCTCCCGGGGCTCACGTCGGCCAGCCTGGTGCCGAAGTCTGCGGCCGCGGCGGGCCTGCCGTTCCCGCGCCTGTGCGAGCGGATCTGCGAGCTCGCCATCGAGGAACACAGAGGGTAGGCGGGGGTTCCACCGGTACCATGGCCTATCGCCAGTCCGGTTACGGCAGCCTCGCGTTCGGCTCGGGGATGACCCCCTGGGTCAAGCGTCTCCTCATCGCCAACGTGGTGATCTACCTGGCGATGCTCGCCATCCCCTCCCTGGGGGCGTGGCTGGCGTTCGTCCCTGCCGACACCCTCGGCCGGCCCTGGACGATCGTGACGTACATGTTCGTCCACGGCGGCTTCTTCCACCTCTTCTTCAACATGCTCGTCCTGTACTTCTTCGGGCCGCCGCTCGAGAGCATGTGGGGCGGGACCGAGTTCCTGAAGTTCTACCTGGTGGCGGGACTGGGCGGTGCGGTGTTCTCGTACGTCTTCGCGTTCAACACCGCGGTGGTGGGTGCGTCCGCCGCCATCTACGGCGTCATGCTGGCGTTCGCCATGAACTGGCCGGACATGCAGGTCTACATCTGGTTCCTGTTCCCCGTGAAGGTGAAGTGGCTGGTCGCGTTCCTCGCGGCCGTGTCGATCCTCAGCCTGGTCGGCGGCCGGGAGGACGGCGTGGCCCACTTCGCGCACCTGGGCGGCTTCGCGGGCGG
>JAWVYT010000025.1:0-14237 GCA_033722595.1 Longimicrobiales bacterium | reverse complement strand
GCTGAACTTCGTCACCACCGATGACATCACCGGCGGGAACAGCGGGAGCCCGATGCTGAACCGGGACGCGGAGATCGTCGGGGCCGCGTTCGACGGCAACATCGAGTCGCTGCCCAACGAATGGCTGTTCCGCGAGGAGACCGCCCGGACCGTGGGCGTCCACAGCCACGGGATCCTGGAGGCGCTGCGGACCATCTACCAGGCGGAGGCGCTCGTGGAGGAGCTACTGGCCGGGTCCGGCCGGTAGCCTCGGTGGTGGGTGGCGGGAACTCCAACCACGGATGAGGAAAGCCATGCCGAACGTGCACGAATACATCGACGACAACATGGCCCGTTTCCGAGAGGAGCTGAACGCGTTCCTGCGGATCCCGTCGGTCTCGGCCAAGTCGGAGCACCGGGACGACATGCGGGCGGCAGCCGAATGGCTGGCCGAGCGGATGGGCGAGGCGGGGCTGGAGGTCTCCCTGGAACCTACCGACGGGTTCCCGATCGTCCTCGGGGAGTACCGGGCCGCGGGCCCGGAGGCGCCGACGGTGCTGGTGTACGGCCACTACGACGTCCAGCCGCCGGAGCCGCTGGACGAGTGGACGGCGCCGCCGTTCGAGCCCGAGGTCCGGGACGGGAAGCTCTTCGCCCGGGGCTCCGTGGACGACAAAGGCCAGCTGTACCTGCACGTGAAGGCCATTGAGGCGCACATGCAGGTGAACGGGTCGCTCCCCGTGAACGTGGTCGTCCTGGCCGAAGGCGAGGAGGAGGTGGGGAGCGAGAGCCTGATGCCGTTCGTGGAGGCCAACCGGGACCGGCTCGCGTGCGAGTACGTGGTCATAAGCGACACGACGATGGTGGCCCAGGGCGTCCCCACCATCGGCACGTCGCTCCGGGGACTCGCCTACCTCGAGGTCCACGTCCGGGGGCCGAAGACCGACCTGCACAGCGGGAGCTACGGCGGCGCGGTGGTGAATCCGGCGACGGCGCTGGCCCGGATCATCGCCAGCATGCACGACGGCGACTGGCACGCCACGATCCCCGGGTTCTACGACGATGTCGACCCCATGGAGGACTACCGGGCGAGGATCGCAGCGGTCCCGTTCGACCACGAGGGTTTCCGGTCGGACACGGGCACGTCCGAGCGGGGCGAGGCGGGGTACAGCACACCGGAGCGGTTGTGGATCCGCCCGACCGTGGAGGTGAACGGCCTCCTGAGCGGCTACACGGGCGAGGGCGCGAAGACGGTGCTACCGGCGCGGGCCATGGCGAAGATCAGCTTCCGGCTGGTCCCGGACCAGGACCCGGACAAGATCGAGGAGCTGGTGACCGCCCACATCCGGGCGGTGGCGCCCGAGGGCGTCCGGGTGGAGGTCAGGACCCTCCACGGCGGGATGCCGTGGCGGGCCACGCTGGGCAGCGAGCTGTACGAGGCGGCGGAGCGAGCGCTGGGCACGGCCTGGGGGCGGGACGTGGTGTACGCCGGCGAGGGCGGCAGCATCCCGATCGTCCCGGAGTTCGAGAAGGTGCTGGACGCGCCGGTGCTCCTGATGGGGTTCGGGCTGCCGGGCGAGAACGCGCACGCCCCTGACGAATGGATCAGCGTGGAGAACTTCGAGAAGGGGACCCACGCGGCGGCCCACCTGTGGGACGAGCTGGCGGGCTAGCCTGTCCTATTCCCGAGTAGCCGGGTCTCAGTTCTTCAGCAGCTCCAGCTGCTCCAGCGTGAACCGGTAGTTCTGGCCGCAGAACTCGCAGGTGACATCGGCGTGATCGCGGCCGCCCTGGCTGGCCTTGATCTCGTCGATCTCGGCAGGTCCCAGGAGGATGAGGGCCCGCTCCGCGCGGTCGCGACTGCAGGGGCATCGGAACCGGGTGGCGCTCCGGTCCAAGACCTGGAATGCGTCGTCGAAGACCCGGGCGAGCATGTCCTCGGGCACCTCCCCGGCCCGGATCATGGTGGTCGGGTGCGGCAGCCCGGCCACCTTGCCCTCGATGGTCTCCACCTCGTCGTCAGCGAGCCCGCCGAGGACCTGGATCAGGTATCCCCCGGCAGCCACGACCTCACCCGTCCGGTCCACGTAGACGCCGAGCCCGACGGCCGATGGCTGCTGCTCGGACCGGCTGAAGTAGTAGGCCATGTCCTTCCCGATCTCGCCGGAGACCAGCTCGACCGTGCTGTTGTACGGCTCTTTGAGGCCCAGATCCTTGACCACGGTCAGACGACCGGTGGTCCCGACAGCGCCGGCCACGTTCAGCTTCCCGTTGATCGTCTCCTGGATGGCCGGACGTGGGTTGCCGACCAGGCCGCGGACCTCGCCCCGGCCGTTGGCCGACGCCAGCACTACGCCCAGGGGGCCGTCCCCCCGGACACGGACGGTGACCAGATGCGTCTCCTTCTTCAGTGTGGCGCTGAGGAGGAGCGTCGCCGTGGCCACGCGGCCGAGGGCGGCCGTGGCCGCGGGGCCGGTGCCCTGCAGCCGGGCCAGCTCCCGGACGGCGTTCGTGGAGTCCACGGCCAGCGCCCGGACCTTGCCGTCCAGGGCCGTCGCGCGGACGAGATAGTTCTCGCGGTTCGACAGGATCATGGGGCTTCCGAAAAAGAAAGCGGCCCCGTCCGGGGCCGCGGGTCCAACAGCCGATCAGACGGCTATTACCAACCCTCGTCGGGCTCCGATGTTCCCCGGAGCAGGACCAGGATGGCCGCCTGGGGGACGACCAGGTACTTCCGGTCCTCGTAGGTGATCTCCACGGCGGCCCGTCGGAAGAAGATGGCGTAGTCGCCGACCTCGGCCTGGACGGGGAGGAACTTCGGCTCTCCGCCGGTGATCCGCCACGGCTCTTCGTCGAGCTCGGTGGGCGCGGAGATGGGGGTGCCGGGGCCCGTGGCCACGATGGTGCCAGCCTGTACGGCCTGGTTGTCCACGGCGGTCGGCGGGAGGTAGAGACCGACCTTGCTCCGGTCCTCGCCCTCCTCCGGCTCGATGAGGACCCGGTCGCCCACTACGATCAGCTGCTTGTGTTTGCTCATGTCTGAATAGTGGCATCCGGCCCGGTAGAGCGGAAGTGGGACCGGCTGAAACTCTCCCGGGCCCTCCATCGTCGTGTAAGCCAGGAGGTGAACCGAATGATCGAGCTGCTGCTCATTGGCGCCGCTGCCGGCGGCATCGGCGCGGGATACGTGAAGGTTCGGGGTTTCGTGCGGGACCGGCTCCGGTTCGTGGACGCGGTGCACGCGCGGTCGGCGCCCGTGGTGGTCGGCACCATCGCGACGCTGGCCGCGGGACCCGTCGTCTGGCTGCTCCCGGTGATCGGGGGCGGGACCGCGCTGGCCTTCGGGATCGGGGTCGGGCTCGCGGTCTCGCATGGGGCCCAGGACGTACGTCGGTCGCAGCGGGCCCTGCCGCACGTCTGACGGTCGTCCACGGCGGGATGGGGCCGTCCCCGTCCGCCATGGAGGTGCCCCACTCCGTCGCGCACCGTAGGCTCGTCCACATCGCATCCCCGCGGAAGGAGACGAGCCGGTGGAGAGACAGGAGCGCACGGATCGACGGCCCCATACGTTCGTGCTGGACCGGACGCTGGTGGAGCGGGCCCGAGAGGAGGTCGGTGAGCCGGACGTGGTCCGGAGCATCGAGGCGGCGCTGGCCGCCGCCATCGATTACCGCAGCTGGGTCCGTGAGGTGCGCACCGGGCGCCGCGACGTGCTCGGGTGACGGCGCCCGGGCCCGATCAGGCGCGGCCCGAAGCGCCCAGCCCTGACAGCGCCTGCGCGCTCCGACCCTGGAGCTCTTTCAGACCGCGCGACTCGGCGAGCTCCAGCGCAGCGCGGTACAGCTCTTCGGCCCCGTACCGATGGCCGGCCGCCTGGATGGTCTCGCCGAGCTCCAGCACCGTGTCGACGATCGTCGGGATGTCCAGCGAAGGCACGTCCTTGAGGAGGTCCGCAAGCTGCTGTCGCTCCGGGTCCCGGCCGGGCAGCTGACCCAGCTCCTCACGCACGGCGTCGCACTGCGCCTGGAGCGACTCGGGATCCACGTCGTCACCGCGCCGCGCCAGCCGGTGGATCAGCCGGACCGCGAGGAACCGGAGCCGAGCGCGTCGGCCGAGCTCCGCATCGCGCTCGTCCTCCTGCAGGTCGCGGAGCGCGAGCCAGCCGATGAAGGCGTCGTCGCGGCCGGGCGGGTCGATTCGAGCGATGCGGTCGTAGCGTGCCATCAGGCGCTCCCCGCAGAAGCTGTGGCCGGGTCGCCAGGGCAGTCCGCGACGAATTCGGTCAGCGCGAGGTCGAGGCTTTCGGGCTCCCGCATGGAACGGGCGCCGTTGGACAGCGTGACCTTCACGGCCCTGCGGAACGCGGCCCCCGACGAGTAGCCGATCTGGCTCGCCACCGACTCCACGCTGCGGCCCGGCTCCGTGAGCCAGTTGAGGCCATAGATGATGCGGAGCCACAACAGGATCCGGCCGGGGGTCGTGAGCCCCCACTCCTGACACCGCCGCTCGAGCGTGGAGACCGAGAAGCCGTGGAGGTCCGCCAGCGTGGGGACCTGGATGCCGTCGGGGATCCGCTCGGCGGCCGTACGGACCAGCGCGCGGCCGTCGTTCCCGATCCGGCTCTTCAGGGCGCGGTCCACTCGCCGGGCGATGGGGTCCGCCGTCGCATCGGCGACCCGCTCGGATACCAGGAGCACGTTGCCGGTGTCCGGGGCCATCACGACGTCGAAGGCGCCGGCCTTCCCGAGACGGAAGAGGTCCCGGCCATCGAGGTCGCCCCAGATCAGGAGCGGCGTCCGGGGATACCTCCGGGAGAACCGGAGCACCCGGAGGGCGCCGTCCTTGCCCGGCTCGGCGTGGAGGTCCGCGACGGCCGCGGCCGCGGGCTCCCGCTTCACGATCGCGATGAGGTCGCGCCAGTCGTCGGCCTGGATCAGCCGATGATCGGTGGTCGCGGCACGGAGCGCGTCCCAGTCTGCCCCTTGGGGCAGCAGTACGGCGATCATTGCCATAAGCAGATGTCCAGGGGGGTTATTACCTGGATTGTACGGGATTGCTTGCCAGCGAGGCAAGAATCGCGTTCTTCGTCAGGGGCAGACACGGCGATGGCGGGACGCCGGAACGCGCCCCGCCATCGGCTGTCGACCGGTCCGAGTCGGGCTCAGTCGCCGAGGTCGGGCCTCGGCGGCTCGGCGACGTCCTTCTCCAGCCAGGCGTGCTCGCCCTCCAGGACCTCCTGGGCGAGCTTGTACGTCTCGCCGTCGTGGTTGTCGAACACCTCCTCGAAGGTCGTGTCGATCCGTGCCCGGGCGTACTTGCAGAACAGGTCGGCCATCTTGATCGGGCCCGAGTCTGCACCGTTCTGGCCCGCCAGCTTGGTGGCGTAGGCGCACGTGGCGCCGATGGCGAAGAGCTCGGCGCCTATGTCCACCATGCGACCCAGCACCGCCTGCTTCTTCTCCAGACCTCCGCCGTACCGGCTCATTGCGTACGCCAGCGTCCGGGCCAGCTTCCTGGCCCGTCGCTCGGCGAACCGGATATGGCCGGACAGCGGCCCGAAGTCGGTGTGTCGGGGCCAGCGGCTCCAGCCCGCGACGTTGCCCGCGAACCAGCTCGCCATGTGGGTGCCCAGTCCGACGGCATCCTTCGCCTTCTCGCCGAGGTCTGCGTCGGGGTCGATGAAGCTGCCAGCCTTCTGGAGGTGCGGGTCCACGGCCTCCCGGGCGATGAAGAGTCGCATGATCTCGCTCGAGCCTTCGAAGATCATGTTGATCCGCAGGTCGCGGAGCACCTGCTCCAATGGGACCGGCGCCTCGCCCCGCTTCTTCAGCGACTCGGCGGTCTCGTACCCGCGGCCGCCCCGGATCTGCATGGCCATGTCGCCGACGCGCCACGCGGTCTCGGAGTTCCACATCTTGGCGATCGCCGCCTCGAGCCGGATGTCGTAGTTCTCCGCGTCGGCGAGCATCGCCGAGACCTCGGAGACGGCGTCCATGGCGAAGGTGTGGCACGCCATCTCGCCGAGCATCTGCGCGACGGCGTCGTGCTTCCCGACCGGGGCGCCCCACTGGACGCGCTCCGCGGCGAACTCACGGGCGACCCGGACCAGCCACTTACCGGAGGCCGCGCACGTCGCCGGGATCGTAAGCCGACCGGTGTTGAGCGTGGTCAGGGCCAGCTTCAGCCCCTTCCCCTCGCCCATGATGATGTTCTCCTTCGGCACCCGGACGTTCTCGAACTTCAGGAGGCCGTTCTCGATCCCGCGCAGCCCCATGAACTCGCACCGGTGCTCGAGGGTCACGCCCTCCCAGTCGTTCTCCACGATGAAGGCGGTGATGGGGCGCCGCTTCTTGCCCTCCTTGGCCGGAGTCCGGGCCATGACCACCGTGACATCGGCGATGGGCGCGTTGGTGCACCAGAGCTTCTCGCCGTTCAGGATGTAGGCCTCCCCGTCCTCCGTGGGGTCGGCCGTTGCCTCCATCCGGGCCGGGTCCGAGCCCACGTCGGGCTCCGTGAGGGCGAAGGCCGAGATCTGGCCCTCGGCGAAGCGGGGCAGGTACTTCTCCTTCTGCTCGGGCGTGCCGAACATCTTGAGCGGCTGCGGCACGCCGATGGACTGGTGCGCCGACAGGAGCACGCCGATGGCGGAGGAGTAGGTCCCGATCATGGCGATCGCCCGGCCGTACATGACCTGGGAGAGCCCCAGTCCCCCGTACTCCTCCGGGATCTTCATGGCGAAGGCCTTGTGGCGACGCAGGCCGTCGATGACGTGGTCGGGGACCTTGCCATCGATGTCGATCTGGAGCCCGTCGACCTCCTCCTCCATGAACTTCTTGACGTCCCGCATGAACTTCTCGCCGCGGTCCCGGGCGCCTGCCTCCGGCTCCGGAAGCGGGTGGATCAGGTCCATGCGCAGATTCCCGAGGAAGAGCTCCTTCACGAAGCTCGGCTTGACCCACTCCTTCTCGCGCGCCGCCTCCGTGACTTCCCTGGCATCCTTCTCGGTGATCCGGGCCTTCTGCTCCGGCGCTTGCGTGCTCATATCGGCCTTCTTTCCCAATCTCGGTTTCGGGACGAGCCCCTATGGCAAGTTACCGGCCATTCCGGGACGGGGCTACCCGGCCGCGTCCGCGCGCGGGCCGCACGGCGGGAGCTCCCACCCTCTTGCCGCGGCGCCTCTCCTGCTCTCACAATGCGGGAGCACCCACCACCCGTTCCACAGGAGTCGGAGATGCCCGGCCTGGATCGTCGTACGTTCGTCGCCCACCTCTCGGCCGCAGGGCTGGGAGGCGCCTTCGCCGATGTGCTCGTGGCCGGCGCCCAGGAGGCCGGTGAGGTCACGGTCGCCCACGTTCGGGACGCCGAGGTGGTGGCCGGCCTCGAGTTCACGCCCGAGGAGCGGGAGATGATGGTCCGGGGGCTGAACGAGCAGCTGGAGGCGTACCGGGAGCTGCGGGAGGTCCGGCTCCCCAACGGCGTGCCGCCGGCGATCCGGTTCGATCCGGCGCCGCCCCATGCGCCCGCCCCCGCAGCGGAGGGGGAGCCCGAGGACCGCTGGGCGCGGGTCCGGGTCGGGCGGGAGCGAGGCGTACGGCGGCCGGCGTCGCTGGAGGAGGTGGCGTTCTGGCCGGTCACGCGACTCGCGGAGCTGATCCGGACCGGACGCGTGACGTCCGAGGAGCTGACGACGCTGTACCTGGACCGGCTCCGTCGACACGGCCCGACCCTCGAGGCGGTGATCACGCTGACCGACGACCTGGCGTTGGAGCAGGCCCGTCGCGCCGACGCCGAGCTGGCGACGGGTCACTACCGGGGACCGCTCCACGGCATCCCGTGGGGCGCCAAGGATCTGCTGGCCACGGAGGGCTACCGGACGACCTGGGGAGCGAAGCCGTACCAGGAGCAGAGGATCCCGGAGGACGCGGCCGTGGTCCGCCGGTTGGAGGAGGCGGGCGCCGTGCTGGTGGCGAAGCTGACCCTCGGGGCGCTGGCGATGGGGGACCGGTGGTACGGCGGACGCACCCGGAACCCGTGGGACCTGGAGCAGGGCTCGAGCGGGTCGTCCGCAGGGTCGGCGGCGGCGACCGTGGCGGGGCTGGTGGGCTTCGGGATCGGGACGGAGACGCTCGGGTCCATCGTGTCCCCGTGCACCCGGACCGGCGCCTCGGGGCTGCGACCCACGTTCGGCCGGGTCAGCCGGCACGGCGCTATGGCCCTCTCGTGGACCATGGACAAGATCGGACCGATCTGCCGGAGCGCGGAGGACTGCGCCCTGGTGTTCGCCGCGATCCACGGCGCGGACGGTCGGGACCCGACGGCCCGCACGGTGCCCTTCCGGTACGACAGTCGCCGGCCGCTGTCGGAGCTACGGGTCGGCTATCTGGACGCCGGGTTCGATCGGGAGCCCGGCGGGGGGGACGAGGAAGCGGTGGCGCGGTCGCGTCAGGCGATCCGCCTCGAGAACGAGGCACTGGACGTGGTTCGGGGGCTGGGCGTGGATCCGGTGCCCGTCGCGCTGCCCGACGGGCTGCCGGTCTCGGCGCTCCGGATCATCCTGGAGGCCGAGGCGGCGGCCGCGTTCGACGAGTTGACCCGCACGAGCCAGGACGAGCTGCTGGTGGCCCAGGAGACGTGGTCGTGGCCGAACGCCTTCCGGCAGGCCCGGATGATCCCGGCCGTGGAGTACATCCAGGCGAACCGGATCCGGACCATGCTCATGGGCGAGATGGAGAAGGTGATGGCCGACGTCGATGTGTTCATCACCCCGAGCTACGCGGGGAACGTGCTGCTGACCACGAACCTGACCGGGCACCCGGCCGTGGTGGTGCCCAACGGGTTCATCGACGGGCGCCCCACCAGCATCTCGTTCATCGGTGGGCTGTGGAAGGATGACGCCGCGCTGCGGCTGGCCACGGCGTACCAGCACGCCACGGAGTTCCACCGGCGGGTGCCGGAGCGATTCCTCTGACGACGACGGCGCCGAACGGCGCCAGGGGTGCGGCTGGGGATCCGGGCGGAACGGTCCGCCCGCGCTACTTCAGCATCACCTTGGCGATCGTCTGCTTCTGCATGTTGCTGGTGCCCTCGTAGATCGTGCCGATCTTGGCGTCGCGGTACAGCTTCTCGACCGGGTACTCCCGGGTGAAGCCGTAGCCGCCGAAGAGGTCGACGCAGGTGGACGCGATCCGCTGCGCGACCTCGGACGCGTAGAGCTTGGCCATGGCCGCTTCGGCCAGGAAGGGGCGGTCGGCCTCCTTGAGCCGCGCGGCGTTGTACACCATGAGCCGCGCCGCCTCGAGCTCGGTGCGCATCTCCGCCAGCTGGAACTGTACGCCCTGGAAATCGCCGATGGGCCGGCCGAACTGCTCCCGCTCTTTCACGTACCGGAGCGTGTGGTCCAGGGCGCCCTGGGCCAGCCCCACCATCTGGGCGCCGATCCCGATGCGGCCCTCATTCAGCTGCTCGATGGCGATCTTGTACCCCTTGCCGACCTCACCGATGACGTTGGAAGCGGGGACCCGGCACCCGTCGAAGGCGAGCTCGACCGTGCTGGACGCCCGGATCCCGAGCTTGTCCTCCTTCCGACCCACCGTGAGCCCGGCGGTGTCCCGCTCCACGAGGAACGCGGTGATCCCCTTGTACCCGGCATCGGGGTCGGCGTTGGCGAAGACGATGAACAGGTCGGCCTCGTCGCCGTTCGTGATCCAGAGCTTGGTCCCGTCGATGACCCAGTCATCGCCGTCCCGGGTCGCCCGCGTGGCCAGCGCGAACGCGTCGGAGCCGGCCCCGGCCTCCGAGAGCGCATAGGCGCCGACGGCGCTGGAAGCGAGACGGGGGAGGTAACGGTCGCTCATCTCGTCACTGCCGTACCGCTCGATACAGGTGTCGACGAGCGTGTTCTGGACGTCCACGAGCACCGCCACGGCCGGGTCGACCCGCGAGAGCTCCTCCACGACCAGGACGGACGTGAAGAAGGAGGCGCCCGCTCCGCCGTGCCGCTCCGGGATCTCGATCCCCATGAGGCCCAGCTCGAAGAGCGTCTCGATGAGGGCCGGGTCCATCTTCGCGTCCCGATCCATGTCCATGACCAGGGGCGCGATCTGCTCCTCCGCGAACTGGCGGACCATGTCGCGGAACATCCCCTCCTCTTCGCTCAGGGCCGTGAGCGCCGGCCGCTCGATATCCATCGGTTCCCCGGGTTCTCGGTGATAATCTGTCAGTGTGCGCCGTGATAATCCCGGCGACGTGGGCTATACTACTCCGGGCCCCACAGCACGGAAAGTGAGGAGGAACCGGATGGATGACGCGCGCTGCAAGGAGATGGTGGAGCTGGTTCGTCGCACGCGACACGATGCGAACAGCCCCATCACCGCCGCCCTCGGGCACGTGCAGCTCCTGCTGGATGAACCCGCTGCACAGGACGACGAGGTGCAGGATTCGCTGAAGCTCGTCGAGAGTGAGCTGAAGCGGCTCATGGACATCCTGGCCCGGCTGAAGGAGGTGAAGTACGAGGCGTAGCGACAGGGCGGTCGGACCTTTCTTGACGGCACCCGTCGGCCGGGGCCATCGTGCCTCGCTGACACCACGCGACATCGATTGGAGGAGAGATGGCTGATCTGCCTTCGGGTCTCCTGTACACCGAGGAGCACGAGTACCTGTCGAAGACCGGCGAGGAGGGGGTCTACACCGTCGGCATCACGGATTACGCCCAGGGCGAGCTGGGTGATATCGTCTTCGTGGAGCTGCCGGGAGCGGGCGACAGCTTCGGGAAGGGCGACGCGTTCGGCACCGTGGAGGCGGTGAAGGCCGTGAGCGACCTGTACATGCCCGTCACCGGGGAGGTCGTGGAGGTGAACGAGGCGCTGAACGATGACCCGTCGCAGGTGAACTCGGACCCGTACGGTGACGGATGGATGATCCGGATCAAGGTCGCGGACCCGTCGGACCTGGACGACCTCATGGACGCCGACGCGTACGCCGAGCACATCGAATAGCCGGCCCATGGCGCGGCTCACCTGGCACGGCCACTCGACGTTCACGCTGGAGACCGACTCGGGTCACACCCTGATGTTCGACCCGTTCCTGGATGAGAACCCGAAGTCGGACATCAAGGTCTCCGATGTGAAGACGCTGGATTTCATCCTGGTCAGCCACGGCCATTTCGATCACTTCCAGGACGCCATCCCGCTGGCCGAGAAGACCGGTGCGACGCTCCTCTCCACATTCGAGATCGTGGGGTTCTGTCAGGAGCAGGGCCTGGAGAACGTGCACCCGCTCCACATCGGCGGCGGGAACCATTTCGACTTCGGGTACGCCAAGATGACGCCGGCGCTCCACGGCGGGCAGGTCGATGGCGACGAGGAAGGCGCGTTCACCACGGTTCCCGGTGGATGGTGGCTGGACCTGGGCGGCAAGACCCTCTACCACGCCGGTGACACCGCGCTGCTCACCGACATGAAGCTGCTGAACGGCAAGGTGGACGTAGCGCTGCTGCCCATCGGGGACAACTTCACCATGGGGCCCGCGGACGCGGCCCGGGCAGTGGAGTTCATCGAGCCCCGGGTCGTGATCCCGATGCACTACTCCACCTGGGAGCCGATCGAGCAGGATCCGAACGCCTTCCGGGACCGGGTGGGCAGCACGGCCGAGGTGGTCATCCTGGACCCGGGCGACAGCTACAACTTCTAGCCAACCAGAGGTGGAACCCATGGATATCATACCCATCGCCGGGATGCTGTTCTCGCTGCTGATGGTACTGGTGATCGGCGGACTCATCCTGCTGTTCCCGATCTCCCGCCGCCTGGGCAAATTCCTGGAGATCCGGATCGACGAGCGGATGGAGTGGAACACTCTGCCCAAGGAGTCGCTCAACGAGCTGGTCGACATCGTGGAGGAGCTGCAGACGGAGGTGAAGCGGCTGAGCGACCGGCAGCAGTTCGTGGAGCGGCTGCTGGAGCCCGGCAGGCCCGAGGAGCCGGCCCGGCCGGGACAGGCGCCGAAGAGCGAAGAGGGCAGGGCGGGGTCCGGGGGCACCTCGGCGGGGACCGGGGAGTGACGGAGACCGCCACGCTCGGGGGCGGCTGCTTCTGGTGTCTGGAGGCCGTGTTCGAGCGGCTCCAGGGCGTGCGGTCGGTCACGTCGGGGTACGCCGGCGGTCATGTCGCGAACCCGACCTACCGTCAGGTGTGCAGCAAGACCACCGGGCACGCCGAGGTGGTGAGGGTGGAGTATGATCCGGACACGATCTCGTTCCGGGATCTGCTCCGCGTCTTCTTCACGACTCACGACCCCACGACGCTGAACCGACAGGGCGCCGATGTAGGCCCGCAGTACCGGAGCATCATCCTGTGGGAGTCGGAGACGCAGCGGGAGACGGCCGAGGCGGTCATGGCCGAGCTGACCGAGGAGGGCACGTTCGGCGACCCCATCGTCACCGAGCTCGAGCCCCTCGACACGTTCTACGAGGCCGAGGAAGAACACCAGGACTTCTACCGGAACAACCCGGACTACGGCTACTGCAGGGTGGTGATCGACCCGAAGGTGGCGAAGCTGCGGAAGGAGTTCGCGGACAGGGTAGACTAGAGACTAGAGTCTAGAGACTAGAGGCTAGAGGCTAGAGGCTAGAGGGGGGCGGGGGAGTGGTCCAGGGGCACGGGGGCTGAACCTGGGTGTACCGGCTCGTGGCAGGCGGGGCTGCGAAGTGGCGGAGGCGAATGGTCCGATCGGTGGGGGGTGACGGGATCGGCGATCGGGTGGCGACGTCGGTTCGGGCCTGGGCGGCGGGCCGCAGCGCCTGGGTGCGGCTGCCGCTCCTCCTCTGGATGGCCTGGATCCTGGTGCACTACTGGGGCGACCCGCGGTACTCCACGATCTTCCGCGGTGTCGACCTCGCCATCCACGAGATCGGGCACATCCTGTGGGCGCCGCTGGGCGAGTTCATGGGGTTCGCCGGCGGGACGCTGACGCAGCTCCTGGTGCCGGTCGCGGCGGCGGTCGGCTTCGCCCGGCAGCGTGACTGGTTCGCGGTCTCCTTCGCGATCTGCTGGCTCGGGATCAACTGCTTCGAGATCGTCGAGTACGCGGGCGACGCGCTGACCCGGCGGATCCCGCTGGTCTCGCCGATGTCCGCCGAGCCGGAGCACGACTGGACGTACATGCTCGCCGAGCTGGGGATCCTGGATCACACGGACGCGGTGGCGGCGGCGTGGCTGTGGGCCGGACGCGTGACGATGACGGTCGGGATCGCGTTCGGAGCGTGGGTGCTGTGGGAGATGAGATCCGGGAGTCGAGATCGGAGCGGGGTGCTTTGACACGGTTCAAGGTGTGCTGCATCCGGGATGAGGTGGAGGTCAAGGCGGCGGTTGGCGCCGGGGCGTCGGCCGTGGGTTTCGTTTCCGCGATGCCCAGCGGGCCGGGGCCCATCCCCGAAGACGTCATCGCCCGCCTGCTCCCCGCCGTCCCTCCCGGCGTCTCGTCGTTCCTCCTCACCTCTCTCACGGCCCCCGACGCGCTGGCGGAGCAGCACCGGCGGCTCCCGACGGACACGGTCCAGCTGGTGGACCGACTCCCGTCGGGCTCCTACCGGGAGGCCCGGAGGCTCCTGCCTGGTGTTCGGCTGGTGCAGGTTGTGCACGTGGAGGGGCCGGAGGCAGTGGACGCGGTCCGACGAGTGGCCGGTCACGTGGACGCCATCCTGCTCGACTCGGGCCGGCCAGGGGCGGAAGTTCCAGAGCTGGGCGGGACCGGACGGGCCCACGATTGGTCGGTGAGCCGACGGGTAGTGGAAGCCGTGGACGTGCCTGTGTGGCTCGCCGGCGGCCTGAGCGGCGACAACGTGGCCGAGGCGGTCGCGACCGTGCGGCCGTTCGGGGTGGACGTGTGCAGTGGAGTCCGCACGGACGGGCGGCTGGACACCGGGAAGCTCGACGCGTTCGCAGGTGGCATTGGCAGGGCCCGGAACGGGACGGCCGATGGCTGAACCGGATCCGATCTTCTTCGAGGCGCCGGACGACTTCGGGGCGTGGCTGGCCGAGCATCACGACTCCGTGGACGTCCAGTGGGTAGGGTTCTGGAAGGTGGCCACGGGGAAGCCGTCGATCCGGTGGGAGGAGTCGGTCAGACAGGCGCTCCGCTGGGGGTGGATCGACGGCCTGCGCCGGTCCATCGACGACGAAGCGTACATGATCCGGTTCACGCCGCGCCGCCCCGACAGCCACTGGAGCCGGAAGAACGTGGAGATGTACCGGGAGATGGAGGCG
>JAWVYT010000024.1:0-14299 GCA_033722595.1 Longimicrobiales bacterium | reverse complement strand
TTCGGCCGCGCCCCCCCGCTGGACGTTCGCGGCCTGGAGGCCCTTCTCCGTCTCCTTCAGCTCGAAATCGACTTCCTCTCCCTCGGCGAGGGTCTTGAAGCCCTCCATGGTGATCGCCGAGAAATGCACGAACACGTCTTCGCCGTCCGGCTGCTCAATGAATCCGTAGCCCTTGGAGTCATTGAACCACTTCACCTTACCTCTGGCCATGAACCTGTCCTCCTGGTACTTGGGGGGTCTGCAGAACTGCGACTTCGCCAGCGCTGGACAAGGTAAAAACCCGACTTCCGCAGCGTCAAGACGGTTGTCCGGTGCCCCGGCATCAGCCGACGATGCTCGCCAGCAGAGCGCCGGCGACCGGGAGGTACAGGTTGTCATCCACGGGCAGGGACAGCGCCTCGATCACGGACAGGAGCAGCGCGATCCCGATGGACCGGACGGGGTCCATGCCGAGGCCGAGCGCCACGGCCAGCACGACGACGAGGAACGCAGCGCTCCCGGCGATGCTCTTGCCGCCAGGGTACCGCACCCGCCCGACCCGCTGCCCGACCAGCGACGCCGCGGGATCGGCGAGCCCCGCCGCGAGGATCCCGAACAGCGCGGTCCCCGGGAGCGCCACGGCGGTCGTGGTGAGCCCTATGGCCAGCGTGGTGGCCCCGGTGATCCGGGCTGACTCCCCCGGCTTGAGGAGTCCTCCCAGCCGGCCGAACACGCGGGCCGCTCGAGGGCTCAGCCGGCGCACCAGCTCCACGCCCAGCGCGACCGTGGTGGCGGCCGCCAGGACCGTGGCCGCTGCGATGGGGTCCAGCGCGTAGACTACGGCCGCGGCGCCGAGCGACAGCACCGCATGGAGCGCCTTGCGGGTCGTTTCACCCCCCAACGTCCAGCGCGGGATACAGCGCCCGGTAGAGCGCCTGGTGCAGGGTCACGCGCCGGATGTAGTCGCGGGTCTCGCCGTAGGGGATCCGCTCCATGAAGAGCTCGGGGTCATCGGCCTCCGGCAGATCGAGCCACACGGTCGCGCGCGTGGGCCCGGCGTTGTACGCGGCCAGGACCACCGGCAGCGGCGCGTCGAACCGGTCAACCAGCTCCGAGAAGAAGCGGGTGCCGAGATGGACGTTGATCTCGGGTCGGGTCAGCAGCTCGCGGTCGAACGGACGCAGCCGCTCCGCCCGGGCCAGCGCCCGTCCCGTCTCCGGCACGATCTGCATGAGCCCGATCGCGCCCGCCCCGCTGACCACGCCCGAGCTGAACGCCGACTCCCGCCGGATCACGCCGGCCACCAGGTACGGATCCAGCTCCCGCTCCCTCGCCGCCAGCACGATCATGCTCCGGTACGGGAACGGGTAGATGATACGGAGCAGCCGTGGGTTCCAGGCGTCGGTCCGCTCGTAGAGGTCCCACCCCATCCCGATCCCCGTCAGGGTGTAGCCCCGCTCGTTCAGCGCTTCCGCCAGTGCGTACTCGGCCGCCCGGGCCTCGGCCCCCGTGGCCTGCTGGAAACGGACACGGAGCCGCTCCACCTCGTGGACCAGGTCGTCCCGGCGCTCCAGCGCCGCCAGCACGTCGACCCGACGGACACCGGCCCGCACCCGCGTGTCGGCCGACGCGAGAACCGATGGCGCGGAGTCCATCGGGATGTCCAGCAGCGGCCGACCCAGGCGCTCGGCGGCCCGGAGCCCGTAGTACGAGAGCGGGTCGACGTCACGGACCTCGCGGAGCCGGGCCTCGGCCAGGGAGTCCCGATCCAGCCGCTCGAGGGCGCGGGCGGCCCAGTAGGTGGCCTGCCCGATCCGGCGGCCCCGGGGATGGAGTGTCCGGTACTCCTCCCACACGGACAGCGCCGTCTCGTAGTCCCCTTCGAGGTAGGCGAGCCCCGCCAGCCGCATCAGGGCGAGGCCGGCCTCGTTCAGATCCGGCGCGGCGTCGGCGGCTTGCCGGTAGTAGCTCCGGGCGCCGCGAGGGCCGTCGAGCTCCAGGTCATCGTGCTTCAGGTCGGCCACGAGGAACAGCCCCCGGGCGACGGCGTCCGTCCCGGGGTACCGGTCGGCGAGCCGCCGGAAGGTCGCCTCGCCGGCGTCGCCCCGCCCCTGCCGGTACTGCGCCCGGGCTGCGGTGTACAGCGCCTCGGCGGCGAGACCGTCAGAGACGTCCTCCTCGGCCAGTCCCAGGAGCCCGCGCTCGGCCTGCCGGAACCGACCGGCGTCGAAGCGGGCCCGGCCGAGCTCGAGACGCGCCTGCGCCCTCGCGCCCGCGTCACCGGCGCTGCTCTGCAGGTACTTCTCGTACCCCTCGATGGCGCGACGGGGGTTGCCGTGCCAGCGATACACCGAAGCGATGGCCCGCCAGGAGTCAGGCGACGGGTCGAGCTCCGACAGGCGGCGGGCGGCGTCTACGGCTCCCGCGGACGTCCGAACCTCCATGGCGCGCAGGAAGGCCTCCGTGGCCCGGGTCGTATCCCCTGACGCGAGCCTCAGCCGGCCCAGCTCGGCCCACGCTTCGGCACGCCGCGCCCGGGTCCCGGTCCGCGTGGCCGCCAGCGCGGTCTCCCGTGCGGCCAGCGTGTCGTCCGCCATGAGGCGCGCCAGCAGACGGATCCGCCACGGCTCGGGCGCGACGTCGCCGGCGGCGTCGAGGCGGCGGTCCGTCTCCGCGGGGCGACCGGCTCGGGCCGCCGCCTCGGCCGCGAGGAACGAGGCCCAGTCGGCGAACCAGGGCAGCAGGCGCGCCGCGCGATCGAAAGCGGCCAGCGCCCGGTCCGGGTCGTCCCCTGCGCTCAGCGCGAGGCCGAGACGGAGCTCGGCGACCCCCCGATCCTCCCGGTCCGGATCACCGACCTCCAGGTATCGGGCCAACGCCTCCGCACCGCCCCCCGGATCGCCCTCCGCGACCCGGGCCCGGCCCAGCAGCTCCCAGCCCAGGCCCGCCTGCACGGTGTCCATCCAGCCCCGGCCCTCCAGCAGCCGGACCACGCCCGGCCAGTTCTCCCAGCCGGCGTCGAGCCAGGCCCGATACAGCAGGGTCGCGGGGGCCGTGTCCGGTCGGGCCTCGAGGTGGTCATCGAGGAGCCGGGCGGCCCGCCAGAACCGCTTCTGCGTCGCCGCCTCCAGCACCCCGAGGGGCACGCCGTCAGGAGCCCGCGGCCCCGGAGCGACCGTCGGCGCCGGACCGGACACGCCCTCGTCCAGCAGGCCGAAGGGGAACCCCACGGCGGCGATCATGAGTCCGAAGACGAGGGCGTAGCGCATGGTATCGAGTCGGGTTCGGTGCACCCGGAAGATCGCCAAGGTCCCATAACAAGAGAAGGCCACCGATCCGGTGGCCTTCTCCAGCGCTGTCGGCGAACTCCGGGATCAGGTCACGCGCTCGCGGCCTCGATCTCCTGGAGCGTGTCGATCATCTTCTGCGCCGACTCCTCCATGTCGATCACGAGCCGGTCGACCTTCGTCACGAAGTAGTTGTGCATGATGTTCATCGGGATGGCGATGGCCAGGCCCGACGCCGTGGTGATCAGCGCGACCTTGATGCCGCCGGCCACCAGCGTGGCCTCCACCTCACCCGCGGCCTCGATGTTCTGGAACGCCTGGATCATCCCGATCACGGTGCCCAGGAACCCGAGCAGCGGTGCGACGTTCGCGATGGTCGCGATCCAGACCAGCCCGTTCTCGAGCCCGGCCATCTGGATCAGGCCCACGTTCTCGATCGCCTTCATCACGCGCTCACTGCCCTCGTCGTGCCGCTCCAGGCCCGCCAGCAGGATCGCGCCCGCAGGGCTGTTCGACTCGCGGGCCGCCTCCATGGCGCCCTGGACATTGCGCTGCGCGAGCTGCTCGTCCACGGCCTCCAGCACCTTCTTCGTGCGCGCGCTCGTCACCGACAGGTCGATCAGCTTCCAGATGATGACGCCGATCCCGATGGCCAGCGCGGCACCGAGCGGCCACATCATGAAGCCACCGTCTTCCCAAATCTGGACCATCCATTCCGTGACCGTGAGGTCCGGACCTTCCATCCCCGGAATCTGCAGCGCGAGATTCAAGAACATTGCACCGCTCAAAGTTCGCCTCCGTTCGTTCCATCTCCAGCCGTCCGACCCGCGGGCGGCAAGCGCGTTATCCTAATCGCCTCGACAGGATCGGGCAAGGTAGACGCGCCCCCAGGGGGTGTCAACCTCCGCTCCCGATCTGTTCGGCGTTGCCCGAAAGACCCGTACCAGCGGACTTCCGCGACCGCACAAAATCCCTCAATCGGCCGCGGGCTCCTTGATGCACGCCGCACGGTGGTCCAACGCCTTCTCCTCGAGCGGTGGGACCGCGTGGGTGCACGCCTCATCCTTGAGCGGGTGGGGGCACCGGGGATGGAAGGGGCACCCCGAGGGAGGGTTCGTGGGGCTCGGGACATCGCCGGTCAGAACGATGCGCTCCCTGCGCCGGGCCGGGTCGGGCACGGGCACCGCGGACAGTAGCGCGCGCGTGTACGGATGCCGGGGCGACCGGATCAGCGACTCGGCGTCGGCGACCTCCACGATCCGGCCCAGGTACATCACCGCCACGCGATCGCTGACGTGCTCGACCACGCCCAGGTCATGGGCGATGAACAGGTAGGCCAGCCCGAGCTGATCCTGGAGCGAGTCGAGCAGGTTCACGACCTGAGCCTGGACGGAGACGTCCAGCGCGGAGACCGGCTCGTCGCACACGATGAACTCGGGCTCGACCGCGAGCGCCCGTGCGATCCCAACGCGCTGCCGCTGCCCCCCACTGAACTCGTGCGGATATCGGTCCGCGTGGGAGGAGTGCAGCCCCACGAGGTCCAGGAGCTCGCGGACCCGGTCGGCCTCCGACCCGGCCGCCAGCCCGTGGACGCGGAGCACCTCCCGGATCGCGGCGCCCACGCTGAGCCGCGGATTCAGCGAGCCGAACGGGTCCTGGAAGATGATCTGCGCCCGCCGCCGGAACGAACGGAGCGAGTCGGCGTCCATCGCCATCACGTCCTCGCCGAGGAACCGGATCTCGCCGGACGTCGGCTCGATGAGCCGGAGGATGGCGCGCCCCGTCGTCGTCTTGCCGGAGCCGGACTCCCCCACCAGCCCCAGCGTCTCGCCCCGGTCGATGTGCAAGCTCACGCCGTCCACCGCCTTCACGACGGTCGGATCGCGGGTGAAGAGCCCGTCCCGCAACGGGAAGTGCTTCTTCAGGTCGCGGACCTCCAGGAGCCGGCTCACGACGACGGCTCCGCGCCGAACCCGTCCACCGCGTCCCTTCGCCCGGGCTCCTCCACCAGCCAGCACCGGGCCCGCTGCCCGTCCCGGGCCGCCAGCAGCTCAGGAAGCCGCTCGCACCGGTCCCACGCCCACGGACAGCGGGGCCGGAACCGGCACCCGTCGGGCCACTCCGTCGGCGAGGGCACCGTCCCGGGGATCACGGCCAGGTCCCGACCCCTGGCATCCGGACGCGGGACGGCCGCCAGGAGGCCCCGGGTGTACGGGTGCGCCGGGTCGTCGAACACGGCCTCCACCGGCCCCTCCTCCACCACCTGGCCGCCGTACATCACCACCACCCGATCGCACGTCTCGGCGACCACGCCGAGGTCGTGGGTGATGAGCAGGACCGCCATCCCGAGCTCGGTCCGCAGCCGGAGCAGCAGCTCGAGGATCTGGGCCTGGATCGTGACGTCCAGCGCGGTGGTGGGCTCGTCGGCGATCAGCAGCGCGGGCTCGTTCGCCAGCGCCATGGCGATCATGACCCGCTGTCGCATCCCGCCGCTGAGCTGGTGGGGGTACTCCGATGACCGGCGCCCCGGGTCCGGGATGCCCACGCGGTCGAGCAGCTCCACGGCCCGTGCATGCGCGGCGTCCTTCTTCGTCCCCCGGTGGACCCGGAGCGACTCGGCGATCTGGTAGCCCACCGGGTAGACGGGGTTGAGCGATGTCATCGGCTCCTGGAAGATCATGGCGATGTCGTTGCCCCGCACCTCTCGCAGCTCCTTCTGCGACAGCGACGTCAGCTCCCGGCCCGCCAGCACGACCCGCCCGGTCTCGACCCGCCCCGGATCCGGCACCAGCCCCATGATGGACAGCGCCGTCACGGACTTGCCCGACCCGCTCTCCCCCACCACGCCCACGACCTCGCCGCGGTCGACACGGAGGCTCACACCGTCCACGGCCCGGGCGACGCCCGCATCGGTGTGGAACCACGTCCGGAGCCCGTCCACCTCGAGGAGCGCCATTACGACTTCAGCCGGGGGTCCAGCGCGTCGCGCAGCCCGTCGCCCACCAGGTTGAACGCCAGCACGGTGATCACGATCGCGAGCCCCGGGAACGTCGCCACCCACCAGGCGCCGATCAGGTTCTGCCGGCCATCGGCGACCAGCGTCCCCCAGCTCGGCGTCGGCGGCTGGATCCCGAGCCCCAGGAAGCTGAGACCCGCCTCCAGGACGATGGTGTTCCCGATGCCCAGCGTCGCGGCCACGATCACCGGCGCCAGCACGTTCGGCAGCAGGTGCCGCAGGATGATCCGGGCCCGGCCGAACCCCAGCGCCCGCGCGGCCTCGACGTACTCCTGCTCCCTCAGGCTCAGGACCTCGCCGCGGACCAGCCGGGCGGTGCCCGGCCACTGGGTGAGCCCGAGCACCAGGATGATCAGCGTGAGCGACGGCTGGAAGAGCGCGATGATCATGATCAACAGAACCAGTCGCGGGAACGCCATGACCATGTCGGTGAACCGCATGATCACGGCGTCGACCGGGCCGCCCACGTACCCGGCGACGGCGCCCAGCAGCGAGCCCAGCACGATGGCCAGCGCTACCGCGACGAAGCCGATGGTCAGGCTGATCCGGGCGCCGTAGACGATCCGGCTCAGCAGATCCCGTCCGAACTGGTCCGTGCCCAGCCAGTGCTCCGGCGAGGGCGGGAGGAACGCCTCCCGGGTCAGGTCGCCCTGTGCGATCGGGTCGTACGGCGCGAAGAAGGGCGCGAACACGGCGACCGTCGCGAGCCCGACCACCACCGCCAGTCCGAGCATCGCCAGCGGGTCGCCCCGCAGCCGGTCCCACCAGCTGCGCCGGCGCGTCGTCGGGTCCGTCGTGTCCTGCATACCCGGGCCACGACCTGTTCCCGGGCCCCCGGGCCCGCCACCCGCCACCCGCCGCCCGCCACCCGCATCGGCCCCGCTGCCGCTACTCATACCGGATCCGCGGGTCGGCCGCCGCGTACAGCACGTCGGCGATGAGGGAGCCGAGGATGACCACGAGCGCGAAGATGAAGCTGGTGGCCATGACCAGCGGGTAGTCGCGCTGGAAGATGGCGTCGACGATGACGCGCCCCATCCCCGGCCAGCTAAAGATCACCTCCACGAACACGCTCCCACTGAACAGCAGCGGCAGGTAAAGCCCGAGCAGGGTGATCACCGGAAGCAGCGAGTTCCGGAGCCCGTGCCTCAGGATCACCGTGCGCTCGGGCAGCCCCTTGGCCCGGGCGGTCCGGATGTAGTCCTGGCGGATCACCTCGAGCATCTGCCCACGGGTGAACCGGGCGATCCCGGCGGCCATGACGAGCGTCAGCGTGAGGACGGGCAGCACGAGGTGGGCGAGACGGTCGCCGACCCGGCCCCAGAGCCCCATGAACTCGTAGTCCACGCTGGTCATGCCGGTGGGCGGCAGCGCGAACGGCAGCCCCCACTCATGGGCCTTGAGCGACAGCAGCAACATGAGCATGAGCCCCAGCCAGAAGCTCGGCATGCTGTAGAAGAAGAGCGACACCACGCTGAGGATCCGGTCCGCCGGCCGATGCTGCCGTACCGCCTGGAAGACGCCCGCGGCCACGCCGAGCACGAAGATGAGCACGAGCGTCGCGCCGGCCAGCGTCATCGTGGCCGGGAGCGTCTCGAGGATCACCTCGAGGACGGGACGGCCGTGGGCGAAGGAGTACCCGAAGTCGCCGGTGAAGAACGCGGTCAGCCATTTCCAGTAGCGCACGTGGAGCGGCTCGTCGAGCCCGAAGTTCTGGCGGATCTGGTCCAGCACCTCCGGGGGCACGTTGCGGTTGAAGTACAGCGCTGTCGGGTCGCCCGGGGCGAGGTTGACCACGAAGAAGATGATGGTGGCGATCCCCAGAACCAGCGGGATCGCGCCCAGCAGGCGACGGGCGACGTAGCGGAGCATGCCTCGCTACCGCTCGTGGTGTAGTGCGTCGCGGATCTGCCGGCGGCCCGAACCGGCCCGCGCTCCGGCGCCGAGTCCGCCGCGGGCGCGGCGCCGCCCGGACGCCGACGCACCCGCCGGGTACGGAGTCCTCACCGCAGTCGCCATCGGGGCAGCGTGCGGAACTCGCCGCGCTGGTCCATCTCCACCCCCGTCACGGCGTCGCTGGAGGCGGCCAGCTCATCTAGCCAGAACATGAACGTGAACGGCTGCTCCTCCTGGACGGCGACGGTGAACGCCCGCCAGACGCGGGCCGCCTCCGCCGGGTCCGTGGCGACGGCACCGGCCTCGATGAGGGAGTCCAGTCGGGCGCTCCTGACGCCGCTGCGGTTCGCGCTCCCCGGGATCCCGGCCTGGTCGGAGTGGAAGAGCGCGTACGGCGCCGCGGCCATCTGGAAGTTGTCCAGCACCCAGTTGCTCAGCACCGCGTCGAACGCGCGCTCCCGGTGCAGCGACAGCATGGTCTGGAACTCCAGAACCCGGATCTCGACCGTGGCCCCCACCGCCGCCAGCCGGCTCTGGATCGCCTCGACCATCGAACGGTTCAGCGGCCGCTCACTGGTGAGGATCGAAAAAGACAGCGGGCTCCCGTCGCGTTCCCGGACCCCGTCGCCGTCCCCGTCCATCCACCCGGCCTCGGCCAGGAGCGACCGGGCCCGGGCGGGGTCGTGGGGCAGCGGCGCGATCTCAGGGTGGTACGGGTGCCACGGGGGTACGGTGCTGGTGGCCCGGGTCCCGTACCCCTCGAGGAGCCCGTCGATCAGCTCCTGCCGATCGATGGCCAGCGTCATGGCACGCCGGACCCGCGGGTCGTCGAACGGCGACCGCTGGGTGTTCCAGCCGAGGTAGTAGAGCGTGGTGCCCGGATACGAGTGGAGCGTCAGGTCGTCGGCCTCGCTGACCCGGGGCGCTTGGTCGGGCTCCACCGCGATGTCCACGTGCACGCCGCCGGTCAGCAGCTCCGTGAGCAGGGTCGCCGGCTCGGGGATCACCCGGAAGACCACGCGCGACTCGGCGGGACCGCCCAGCGCGGCAGGGAACGAGTCGGCCGGGACGAGCACCAGTCGGTCGTTGGCCCGCCACTCGCCGAACCGGAAAGGCCCGCTGCCGACCGGTGCCCGGTTGTACGGCGCGTTCACGAGCTGCGCCGGCTGGACGTCCTCCAGCAGATGCCTCGGCAGCGGAGCCCACCAGAAGTCCTCCAGCGCCTGCGCGTGTGGCCCCGTGAACCGGAACGTGACGGTCCGATCGTCGACCGCCACCGCCGACCGCACCTGCGCCAGGTACACGCCGCCGATGAGCGATCCCGTCTCGGGCGCCTTGGCCAGGTCGAAGGTGAACTCCACGTCGTGGGCGGTGACGGGCTCGCCATCGTGCCACACCACGTCGTCGCGGAGGATGAACGTCACCGCCGTGTCGCCGTGCAGCTCCCACGACTCCGCCAGGTACGGCTCCGGCTCGAACGCGTCGCCGTACCGGATGAGCGGCGTGAACAGGCCGTACTTCAGTACCTGGTCCGTGTCCAAGCTCGTGTTGGTCACGGGGTTCAGGCCGCTGAAGTCGGTGCGGACGCCGGCCACGACCGTGCCGACTCGATCGCCACCGCCGTCGGGACCACCGCAGCCGGCCAGCGTCAGGCCCACCACGACACCCAACGTTACCCACACCGATCTCATGCGATCCCGTCTCCCCTGTCCTCGGTCTTCCGCATCGACGCCGGATCTATCGACGCCACGTCCACTCGTCCGAAGCGTATCGGGAGCGGAGCCGCGCGACCGCCTCCGATTCCGACTCGCTGAGGCCCGCGATGTCCAGCGGCACGCCGAACACGTCCGCGAAGCCCGCTGCCACCGCCCCGGCGATCGCCGCCCAGGTGGGGCGGTCGGTCAGCTCCCGCTCCAGCGTGGTCCACCCGCCGACCGGTGCCCGCCGCGACGAGGGGCTCGACAACCTCGACCCCGATTCCGGACCGTCGGCGGAGACCGCAGCCGGCTCCAGCAGCAGCGACTCCGCCAACGCCTGCGTGCCGCCGACCAGGATCGACCCGTGCTGGAGGATCGTCCGGTGCTCCACCCGCTGGGCGCTGCCCACTAGCTTCGCACCCCCCACCACGACCTCGCCCCGCTCCGGGCGTCGGAAGCACGCGGCGTCCCAGTCACGGCCATGCGCGCCTTCGCCGTCCCCGCCCGGGCGGCCGCCGTCCGTGGCAAGGATCGGAGTACGGGCCCGACCCTCGGCACGGTCCGCGTCCGGAGCCCCACCCCCGCCACGAGTCGGTGGGACCGAGCCCCCGGCCAGCCCGGCCGCGACGCCCAGCCGCGAGAGACCGCCAACCAGCGCCCGATTGATCCGTGAATAGGCGACCCTCGGCCTCCCGATGACGGCCACGGGGGCGATGATCGCGTACGTCAGCTCGTCGTCGTGCAGCACGGCCTGCCCACCTGTGGGGCGCCGGACCAGATCGATCCCGCGCGCGGCCGCTCCCGCCACGTCGTAGCGCCCGCGAGCCGGCTGGCTCCGGCCGAAGGAAAGACACGCCGGGGACCAGCGATAGAGCCGCAGCACCGGCGCCATGCCCGCGGCCACGGACTCGAGGAGCGCCGTATCCATCGCCATGTTCGTGATGCCGTCCGTCGGGGCGATCCCTGCACCCGGATCCGGGCCGCCGCGGCCATCACCGTACACGAGTCGCCACGGCGCGACCGGTGAATGCCGACTCGGATCGGGGGTACGATCGTGGGTCATCCGCGTCCCTGTGAGGTGGCTCCCTTCAGGACTCGGAGACTGGGGATTTTTCGACGGAAACGCCAGGCGTGCGGTCCGACGCCGGCGTCAGAGGGACTCGCGACGGATGGCGCGGAGGAGGAGTTGGAAAGGGGCCGCCAGCATCGTGTAGGCCATGCCCACGAATCGGGCCCGCCACCGATGACCCGGCTCCGCCATGCGCAGGAGAGGGAACGGGCCGACGTCGACCCGCACGGTCAGACCCGCACGGGCAGCCGCCTCCGCCAGCGCCGGCCCGGCGGACGCCCACGAACGGGCGCGCCAGACCGCGATGGGAGACAGCCGGATCCGGAGATCGAGGCCGCGCCCCTCCAGCTCGAGGTGCACGCGGTCGGCGCCTGGTCCGCTCAGGACCAGCGCGCCTCGCACGTGTGCTCCTCGCTCGGTCAACCCTGATCCCGGGTCGTAATCCGAACGGTGCCGCTGACGGTCCAACGGGCACGATCGGCGTCCCCCGTAGCGCTCGGCACGTCCACCGTCAGATCCTCGAATGCGTACCGGATCTCGGCGTTCCGGCCGGTCAGCCGGTCATACAGCCCGATGGCCAGCTCCGGCCACGTCGTCGTCGCCTCACTCATCCTACCCTCCTGATCTAAATGAACAACCTGTCCAAGTGTTGTCCAACGTATATAGCGTGAAATCGGGGTTTCGTCAAGCATATGTACAGGAATAGGCCGGACAAGAGCTGGACGACCCGCGTCCACAGAGCGGAGTAGCCCAGGCGTGCAGGGTGGGAACGCCCCCGGCCTACACCTCGGCCGTGGCGTACTCCTCGTACTCCTCCACGGGCGGACAGGCACAGACCAGGTTCCGGTCGCCGTAGGCCGACTGGATCCGGCCGACGAAGGGCCAGAACTTGTTCTCCCGCTGCGGCTCGGGGAACGCGGCCAGCTCCCGGGAGTACGGCCGGTCCCAGTCGCTGTTGACCACCATGTCCACGGTGTGGGGGGCGCCCTTGAGCGGGTTGTTCTCCGGATCCCACTCGCCGGACTCGATCTTCCGGATCTCGTCGCGGATGGCGATCATCGCGTCGCAGAACCGGTCGAGCTCCTTCTTCGACTCGCTCTCGGTCGGCTCGATCATGAGCGTCCCGGCCACGGGGAAGCTCACTGTCGGTGCGTGGAACCCGAAGTCCATGAGCCGCTTCGAGATATCGATCGCGTCCACGCCCGTCTCGCTCCTGAGCGGCCGCGGATCGATGATGCACTCGTGGGCGATCGTCCCGTTCCGACCGGTGTAAAGCACGTCGTAGTGCCCCTGGAGCCGGCTGGCGACATAATTGGCGTTCAGGATCGCCATCTTCGTGGCTCGCGTGACTCCCTCCGCACCGAGCATGCGGATGTACATCCAGCTGATCGGCAGGATGCTCGGGCTGCCGAACGGCGCGGCGCTCACGGCGCCGATCGCCTGATCACCGCCCGTCTCGACCACCGGGTGCCCGGGCAGGAACGGCGCCAGGTGCTCCGCCACGCCGATGGGACCCATCCCGGGCCCGCCGCCGCCGTGGGGGATGGCGAACGTCTTGTGCAGGTTGAGGTGGGCCACGTCCCCGCCCCAGTCACCCGGTCGGCTGACGCCGACCATCGCGTTCATGTTGGCCCCGTCGATATAGACCTGCCCACCGGCGTCGTGCACGATCTGGCAGATCTCGCGGATCGACTCCTCGAAGATCCCGTGGGTCGACGGGTAGGTGACCATGATGGCCGCGAGCCGGTCGCCGTGCTCGGCCGTCTTCGCCTTCAGGTCCTGGACGTCGATGTTGCCGTTCTCGTCGCTCCTGACCACGACCACGTCGTACCCGGCCATGACACTGCTGGCCGGGTTGGTGCCGTGGGCGGACTGCGGGACGAAGCAGACGTTCCGATGTCCCTCGCCCCGGGCCTCGTGGTAGCCCTTGATCACGAGCAGCCCCGTCAGCTCGCCCTGGCTCCCGGCGTTCGGCTGCATGCTCACGGCGTGGAAGCCGGTGATCTCCGCCAGCCAGGCGTTCAGGCCGTCGATCATCTCCCGATAGCCGGCGACCTGCTCGGCCGGTGCGAACGGGTGCATGTGCGCGAACTCCGGCCAGCTGATGGGATACATCTCCGCCGTGGCGTTCAGCTTCAGAGTGCACGAGCCGAGCGGGATCATGCTGCCCGTGAGACTGAGGTCCCGGTTCTCCAGCCGCTTCAGGTAGCGGAGCATCTCGTGCTCCGAGTGGTACATGTGGAAGACCGGGTGCGTGAGGTAACCGCTCGCCCGCGCAAACGGCGCCGGGAAATCCGGATGGGCGTCCTCGTCGGCCGCCTCCAGCCACCCACGCACGGTCGCCTCGTCCGGCACGCCATCGGAGCTCTCGGCGCCCGCCGCGAACACGCGGACGAGCGTGATCAGGTCCTCGAGCCGGACGGTCTCGTCCAGCGCGACGCCCAGGCTGTGTCCGTCGAGGACCCGGAGGTTCACCCGGGCGTCGCGGGCCGCCGACAAGATCGCCTCCGCACGGCCTTCCCCGACCTCGACCCGGAGGGTGTCGAAGTACGGCCGGTGCGCGATGGTGTGGCCGAGCCGCTCCAGCGCCTGTGCCAGCGCGTGCGTCAGGCGATGGACCCGGACCGCGATCTTCCGGATCCCGTCGGGCCCGTGGTAGACGGCGTACATCCCCGCGATCACCGCCAGAAGCACCTGCGCCGTGCAGACGTTGCTCGTGGCCTTCTCCCGGCGGATGTGCTGCTCCCGGGTCTGGAGCGCCATGTAGTACGCGTCCTCGCCCCGGCTGTCCTGGCTCACGCCGATGATCCGACCCGGCATCTGCCGCTTGTACTCCTCCTTCGTCGCAAAGTACGCTGCGTGCGGGCCGCCGTAGCCCATGGGCACCCCGAATCGCTGCGTGCTTCCCACCGTCACGTCCGCACCCCAGTCGCCTGGAGGCGACAGCAGCGCCAGCGACAGGAGGTCGGCCGCCACCACCACCAGCGCCCCGACCCCGTGCGTCGCAGCCACCAGCTCCGTGTAGTCCGCGATCTCACCGTCCGTCGCCGGGTACTGCACCAGGACGCCGAAGACATCGTCGTCGAGATCCCACTCCCGGTGGTCCCCCACCACCACCTCCCAGCCCCGGGCCTCTGCACGGGTCCGGACCACGTCGATGGTCTGGGGGTGGCACCCGTCCGAGACCAGGAACTTCGTCCGGCTGCCTTTCGCCGCCGACTCGGCGAGCGCCATGGCCTCCGCCGCCGCCGTCGCCTCGTCGAGCAGACTCGCGTTGGCGATCTCCAGCCCCGTGAGGTCGTGTACCATGGTCTGGAAGACGAGCAGCGCCTCGAGCCGACCCTGGCTGATCTCC
>JAWVYT010000023.1:0-14404 GCA_033722595.1 Longimicrobiales bacterium | reverse complement strand
CGGTCCACCTCCGCCGCCTGCCGGTCGATGGCCATGTTCTTGTGGATCACGCCGATCCCGCCCTCGCGGGCCATGGCAATGGCCATCCGCGACTCCGTGACCGTGTCCATGGCCGCCGAGATCAACGGGATCTGCAGCCCGATGCCCCGCGTCAGCCGGGTGGTCACCGACGTGTCCTTCGGATGGACCGTCGAATGCCGCGGCAGCAGCAGCACATCATCGAAGGTCAGCGCCTCACCCACGATCCGATCCCGACCCGCTTCCGTCATGTATCTGCCCCCGGATGCACGACACCCGCGCGCCGCCACTCGGCGGCCCCGCGGGTGATTTTTCGTTGCCCTGTGTCGCTGGTTCCTCGTACCATGGCGGAACCTACGGCACGCGCCGCGAGGGTGTCAAGGCGACTCCCTCAGGCGCCCGCTACCAGCGTTCCGACCACCCCTTCAACAGCCCGTGCACCGGCGCGGGAAGCAGGGTTCCGAGGTCCTCCAGACCGTCCTCCAGCCGGTCCAGGCCGTCCTCGCTGCCCTGCCAGTTGGAGCGCACGACATCATGCCCGGCATTCAGCACCAGACGCCGTACCGCCAGACCCAGCAGGAACAGGTCGTCGGTCCAGCCCAGGATGCCGAGGATGTCCGGGACCAGGTCCAGAGGGATGAACACGTACGCCAGCACACCCAGGACCAGGCCCTTGTCCACGAGACGAACCCGCCGGTCCGTCATCAGCCGCGCCAGGAGACCCACGAAGCGCGGCAGAATGGGGATCAGCCGCGTCGCCGCCTTCCGGGACTTCTTCCGGCCCCGCCCGAACCGCTTCACTTCGACCCGTCAGGCTCCACCGAGCCGCCCTGCGCCTCTTCCGCGACGCCCCCGCGCCGCGCCCCCGACCCGGTCCCGGAGCCCTCCCCCCCAGGGCGCCGCACCGACACCTCGGTGCGATCCGGCGGCGTCACAAGATCCCGACCCAGCGACCGCACGCCGTCCAGTACCTTCCCTGCCGTGCTCATGACCCGCATGGTCCCCTTCATCGCCTTCGGCGCCACCGACCGGACCCGCATCTGGTCCTCCACCCGCTCCGCGAACTGCTGGAACGCGTCCGGCTTCCGACTCGTGGCCCGGGCGTACTTCAGCTCCAGGAACTCGATATAGTCCAGCACCTGGTACAGCCGATCCTCCGGCAGCTGTTCCAGCTTCCGCAGGATCCGCTTCCTCGTCACGTCCTCCATGACCTCTCTCCTTCGGTGTCCTCGGCTCCCGGCCCCACTACGTCGCGGAAGCATCACGAGTTTCCCCTACACGAAAGTAAGCGAAATCCCGACTTGACGCTCCCTCCGGCTCGGTCCTACCTTGGGGCGAGTTGAGAACGAATCTCAATCTCAAAACACAGCCACCCTGCACTCGAGACGATGATCAAGATACATGCGCGGGCGACCGCACTGATCCTCCTGCTTCTGGCCACGCCGGCCGCGGCCCAGGTCCTGGCGGGTACGGCGGCTTCGGCCCCGGCCGGCGAGACCGTGGAGCGGGAGTCGTACCTGATGGGCACGCGCCTGTCGCTGGAGATCCATGCTGCTGACGCTGCGGCGGCGGCGGAGCGGGTGAACGAGGCCGTCCGCGGCGTGGAGCGGCTTCTGAGCACCTGGCGCGAGGACACGGAGCTGTCGGGGCTGAACCGGGCGCCGGTGGCGGAACGTCACAGTGTCTCCCCTGCCCTGATGGCGGTTCTGGAGGAGACCGGTTCCTGGGTCGTCGAGACCGGGCGAGCGTTCGATCCTGCCGTGGGTCCGCTCCTGGATGCCTGGGACGTGCGGGAGGGGGAGCTGGCGGAGCCGGGTCCGGCGGAGCTGGCGGCGGCGCGGAAGGCGGCCGGGTGGCACCGGATCGTGCTGGAGCCGACGCGGTCGGCTGTGACGCGCACGGTCCCGGGTGTCTGGATCGATGCCGGCGCGTTCGGCAAGGGGCTGGCGCTCCGTGAGGCGGCAGGCGTCCTGCGGTCGGCCGGGGCGAGCGGCACGCTGAACTTCGGCGGGCAGATCGTGGCCGTCGGCGCTTCAGCCCGGGTGGACGTGGCCGACGCGGGGGCCCGGGACCGTGGTCTGCTGACGCTGACGATCCGCAACGCATCGGTGGCCACGACGGGGCTGTCCGAGCGCGGCGGTCACGTGCTCGACCCGCGGTCGGGTCGGCCGGTGGAGGACTGGGGCAGCGTCACGGTGGTGGCGGAGGACCCAATGGAGGCGGACATCCTCTCGACGGCGCTGTACGTGATGGGTCCCGAGGCCGCGGTGGAGTGGGCCCTGGAGCGTCCGCAGGGCGTGCTGATCCAGGACGCCCGCTCCGGGGAGGTGGTGGTGCGTTGGAACGGCGCCATGGAGTCGTGGCTGGAGGGAGCCGACGCCGTCGCCGGTCCGGAGGCGGCCGTGGAGACGGCCGCCGTGGTGGAGGTCGCGGAAGCAGCGCCGGCGCGGCAGGACACGTCGGAGATCGAGCGACTGAAGCGGCAGGTGGAGGCCATCACCCGGGAGCTGGAGCGGATCCGGCTCGGGGAGGACGTGGTGACCCGTGCCGACACGGGGATCCTGGGCTTCGGCCCGGCGGCGTCGAAGGTGTACAAGGTCGACCAGGGCGTGTCCATCGGCGGGTATGGCGAGATCCTGTTCGAGATGTTCTCCGATGAGCTGGAGGACGGGACCGAGTCGCCGACAGACAACGTCTGGGACGCGTACCGGGGGATCCTGTACTTCGGGTACAAGTTCAACGACAAGCTGCTGGTGAACACGGAGATCGAGATCGAACACGCCAACGAGGCGTTCCTCGAGTTCGCGTACATCGACTACCGGATCAGCGAGAAGTTCGGTCTCCGGGGCGGTCTTCTCCTCTCGCCCATGGGGCTGATCAACGAGCTTCACGAGCCGCCGGTCTTCCTGGGGAGCACGCGGCCGATGGTGGAGCAGCGGATCATCCCGACCACGTGGCGGGAGAACGGGCTGGGCGTGTTCGGCGACGTGGGTGACTTCACCTACCGTGTCTACGCCCTGAACGGGCTGAACGGTGCCGGAAACTTCGATGGCAGCGGGTTGCGCGGCGGCCGGCAGAAGGGGTCCGACGCCCTGGCCGAGGACGTGGCCGGCGTGGCCCGGGTCGACTACACCGGCACGCCGGGGCTGCTGGCCGGCGGATCGGTCTACTACGGCGGCTCCGGCCAGGGTCGGACGGTCACGCTGGACGGCGTGGAGCAGGAGATCCAGGCCAACACCCTGATCTGGGAGGCCCACGCCAGCTACAAGTCGGGCGGGCTCGACCTGCGCGGCCTCGTTGCGGGCGCCTCGGTCGGCGATGCCGTGCTGCTGAACGCGTACCGCGAGGGGGCGGCCACTACGGCCGAGACCGTCGCGCTCACAGGGACGAACTCGGTGGGTGAGCGGCTTCTGGGCGGCTACGCCCACGTCGGCTACGACGTGCTTCGCAACGCGGGCACCACGCACCAGCTCTTCCCCTACGTCCGGTACGAGTACCTGAACACGCAGGCCGAGGTGCCGGAGGGCTTCACCGTGAACCCGGCCCGGGAGCGCACGGCGATCCTGCTGGGCGCGTCGTGGAAGCCGGTGCCGCAGGTGGCGGTGAAAGCCGACTACCAGATCCACTCCAACCAGGCGGAGACGGGCCGGAGCAAGTTCGCCATGGTGCTCTCCTACCTGTTCTGATGCGGCGCGAAGCCCCGCACCGCAGCGCGCGCCTCCCCGGGCTCCGGCCCGGGGAGGACTCGCGCGTCTTCCCACTCCGGCGTCGGACCTTCCTCCTCCCGGCAACCGTCCTGGTCGCCATCGCGGCGCTGGCCGGGCCCGCCGCGGCGCAGACGCTGATGACGCAGGAGGAGGCGCTGGCGCTGGCGTTTCCGGGGGACACGGTCGTGGAGCGCCGAACGGCGTACCTCTCGCCCGCGCAGCTGGACAGGGCCCGGGAGCTGGCCGGCGCGGCCGTCGACATCGAGCAGACGATCGTCACCTACTACGTGGGCCGCCGTAATGGGACGTTCGCGGGCGCCGCGTACTTCGACGTCCATCGGGTCCGCACCAAGAACGAGGTCGTGATGGTCGTGGTGGACCCGGACCACACGCTGCGGCGGATGGAGGTCCTGAAGTTCACCGAGCCGCCGGAGTACCGGGCGCCGGACGCGTGGATCCAGCAGCTGGAGGGCCGTCCCCTGGACGACGCTCTGTCGGTCCGAGGCGGGATCCGGTCCATCGCCGGGGCGACGCTCACCGCCCGCGCCATGACCGAGGCGGCGCGACGGGTGCTGGCGCTCCACGCGGTCATCGAGCCCTTCGGAGGCACGCCATGACCATGACCCGATTCGAGCGCTGGTCGGTGTGGACGACCACTGCCGGCACGCTCCTGACCGGCGTGGTCTACTGGTGGATGAGCGAGCTGATGAGCCCGACCGACCCGTTCGCCGTGATCAATCACCCGCTGCAGCCGTGGGTGCTCAAGGCCCATATCCTCATCGCGCCGCTCCAGATCTTCAGTGTCGGCCTGATCACCTCGCGTCACATCTGGCGCCATTTCCGGATGGGCGTGAGGAAGGGGCGGCGGAGCGGGATGATCGCCGCGGTCATGTTCATTGCCATGGTGGCCACCGGCTACGGGCTCCAGGTGCTCACCGCCGAGCTGCTCCTCCGGATCGTGGGGTGGACCCACCTGGTGGTCGGGATCGTATACAGTGTCGGGGTCGCCGTACACTGGCCGGCGACCCGGCAGAAGTCCCAGCCGCAGGACGAGGCGCGCCCCCGTCCCCTCGCGGAGGGAACTCTCGGCCGGGCCGCCGCGTTCGGAGGGTCCGGGGTCCCGGGCCACGAGCGCAGGCGCCGAACCGCGACCCGTCGCGCGGGGCTTGGGCGAAATGCGGAAGGACGGGAAGCGATCGGGAGTCGTCCGGATTGACACCGCACGCGGCCGTCGTCTAGCTTCGAAAAGCGACGTCCGCGGACGTCGTTTTCCTTTTTGGGGGATGAGCCGAGATGGAGTTCCTGCCGTTGAGAAAGGTCGCGCTGCCGGAGGCTACGGAGCGCGAGTACGACCGGTGGGTCGGAGAGGTCGCCGATCGGCTGGCCGATGACGGCGTGGACCGCAGCGAGCTCGCCCGGGAGATCCTGACCCAGATCTACTACCCCCAGTACATCGACGCGGACCCCCGGGAGCTCCCGGCGGCTACGCGGATCGCGCTCCTCCAGATGGACCCCCGCAACATCACCCTCGAGCCCGAGTACTACCGGGAGATCGACGTGGAGAAGTACGCCCGGGTCAAGCCGCTCCAGTGGCTCTGGGAGATGTTCGACAAGAGCCCGCTCGGCGAGAACGTGCACCTGGGCGTCAAGTTCCGCCGGGTGCTGGCGAAGCATGCGTTCAAGCGCGTCGGGAAGAACTTCAAGGCGTTCCACTTCGTGAAGTTCAGCTTCGGCTACAACATGGAGATCGGCGACGATGTGGTCATCCATCGTCACGTGCTCCTCGATGATCGCGGCGGGATCCGGATCGGCAACGGCGCCAGCGTGTCCGACTACGCCAACGTCTACAGTCATACCCACTCGCTGGCCGACGGCCGTTTCGTGACGAGCCCGCAGACCGTCATCGGAGACGGCGTTCGCGTCACCTACCACGCCACCGTTCTCGCCGGCGTTCACCTCGAGGACGATGCCATGCTCGGCTCCATGGCCGTGGCTACCCGGGACGTGGAAGGCGGGAAGGTCGCCCTGGGCATCCCGGCCCAGCCCAAGCTGGAGAAGCCGCCGAAGGACAAGCGGCCCGATGCCCCGAAGACGGGCGACCCGCTGGACGACGCATAGCCCGCCCCTCCGGTCGGCTCCCCCGCCGCCCGCTGCTTCGAGACTCCGTCCCGGACTCAGCCTGCGTCGCCGATCCCTTTCGGCGAGACCACCCTCTCGGCAGCGGCGAGGCCGCCGTCGACCACCAGCGCCAGGAGCGCGGCGGGGATGGCCCCGGACAGGATCATCCGCGTATCCGAAAGCGCCAGGCCGCTGACGATGGGGTCGCCCAGCCCGCCGGCCCCGATGAAGGCCGCCAGCGTAGCCGTCCCGACGGTGATGACCGCAGCAGTCCGGATCCCGGCCATGATCACCGGCGCGGCCAGCGGGAGACGGACCCAGCGGAGCTGCTGCCACGCCGTCATCCCGAGCGCCCGGGCGGCGTCCACCGCCTCGGGGCTGGCGTCCCGAACGCCCGTGTAGGTGTTCCGGAGGATCGGGTACAGCGAGTACAAGAAGAGGGCCACCAGCGCAGGGATCACGCCGATCCCGACGAGGGGGATCATGAAGGCCAGCAGCGCGATGCTGGGGATCGTCTGGAGGAGGCCCACGGCCCGGATCGTCCCCTCCGCCCCGCCCCGCACCCGCTCGAGCGCCAGCCCCAGCGGTACGGCGATCAGGACGGCCGCCAGGAGCGACACGCCGACCAGCAGCAGGTGCCGGAGCGTGAGGGACCAGAGCAGGGCCTTCCGCTCCCACAGGTAGGGGAGCAGGGCCGGGGCGCGGCCCTGCGTGGTAGTGGTAGTCGTAGTGGTAGTCGGGGTCGTACTCGGGGTCGGGGTCGGAGTCGGAGTGGGGGCGGCCCGTTCTTCGGTCGCGGCGCTCGTCGACCTTCGCGACGGGGCCACCAGGCCCAGCGCGGCCAGGGCGTCCTCTGCCACGTCGGGGAGTTCGTGGCCCTCGACCTCGATGCGGCGGTTGAGGCGGCGCATCATGGCCTCGTCGAACATCCCGGCCAGCTCGGTCAGGGCGGCCACCACGCCAGGCCGGTCACGGAACAGCCCGGGGCCGGCCAGCGGGACGGCCTGGTACGCGGGGAAGAAGTCGCGGTCGTCATCGAGGACCACCAGGTCGTAGCGGGCGATCTGGCCGTCGGTCGAGTAGCCGTCGATCACGTCCACCTCGCCCTGCACCAGCGCCTCGTACTTCACCGCCTGGAGCAGCGAGCGCGTGGCGGCGAAGTCCATGGAGTCGTACGCCACCCGCAGCCCGGGCAGCCCGTCGGGTCGGCCCAGGAAGTCCGGCGAGAGTCCGGCCACGAGGTTCGGCGCCTCACGCGAGAGGTCGGAGAGCGTGGCGAGCCCGTATCCGTCGGCGGTCGCCCGGGTGACCGCGATGGCGTACGTGTTCTGGAATCCCAGCGGCGCCAGCCACTGCACGCCCCACCGGTCCCGGAAGACGTTGCGGACATGGCGCATCACCGAGTCGGGATCCGACACGGGGTCGGCGCCCAGAATGGCCACGAGCCCCGTGCCGGTGTACTCGGGGTAGAGGTCGATCCCGTCCGTGCGCAGCGCCTGGAAGGTGATCTCCGTCGCCCCCAGCCCGAGCCGCCGATCGACCGCGTACCCGCGCGCTTCCAGCAGCTGCGCGAAGATCTCCGCCAGGAGGTACGACTCCGCGAACGGCTTGCTCCCGATCACCACCGGCCCGCCCGAATCGGCCGACGCCTCCTGCGGCACCGGCGGGCCCGACCGGGATGGGACGCGGGATGCAGCGCCGGCGGCGTGGCGGGCTGACGGCTGCTCCGCTGCGGCGCCAGGGGACCCCATCGGGACGCCCGGCCTTAGACCCAGAACGAGTACGAGCACCAGTGCCGAACGCCGCTGCGTCGTCATACCCCCGCTCGCTCCAGCAGCCGCTCCACGTAGTCCGTGGCCGGGACCTCCCGCAGCGCCTCCGGCGCCCCCACCTGCTCCACGCGCCCCTCGAGGAGTACGGCCACGCGGTCGCCGAGCATCAGCGCTTCCGCCATGTCATGGGTCACCAGCACGCACGTGGTCCGGATCCGGTCGCGGAGCGCCATGAACGCCTCCCGTAGCTCCGCCCGGGTGATGGCGTCGAGAGCGCCGAACGGCTCGTCCATCAGCAGGATCGACGGGCGCCCGGCGAGGGCCCGGGCGATGGCCACACGCTGGCGCTGTCCGCCCGAGAGCTCCGCTGGCCACCGGCCGCCATAGGTCTCCGGCGGGAGTCCCACCATCTCCAGCGCGTCCGCGCCCTCCTGGCCCGCCTCGGCCGCCCCGTTGAGCCACGGCACCATGGCGGCGTTCCGGAGCACCGTCCAATGCGGCAGGAGCCCGCCCTCCTGCTGGACGTAGCCGACGGAGCGCCGCAAGGCGATGGGGTCGCGGTCCGCGACATCGGCCCCATCCACCCGCACCACGCCGGCGTCGGGCGCCACCATCCGGTTGAAGCACCGAAGGAGCGTGGTCTTCCCCGAGCCGCTCTCGCCCACCAGCGCCACGCACTCCCCGGCTTCGACCGCGAGGGAGACGCCGTCGAGCGCCACGACATCGTCGTAGCGCTTGACCACGTCCATGGCTTCCAGCCTTCCCTCGCTCACATCGCTCCCCTTTCCGGACCGCCCGCACCCGGTGACCGTAGCCGCAACCGTGGGAACCGGAGCCGTCTGGCCCCGCGTTTGCACTTCCAGCAAGCTCGTGTGCCGCCGGGCGCCAGTGCAACCCTGCCCTGGCGGCGTCGTGGCCTACCCTTGGCCGGAATCAGGCCTGGGGAACCGGGAGGGGT
Organism: Longimicrobiales bacterium; assembly: GCA_033722595.1. Lineage (GTDB taxonomy): Bacteria > Gemmatimonadota > Gemmatimonadetes > Longimicrobiales > RSA9 > JAWVYT01. The sequence continues at coordinate 5,831 of JAWVYT010000023.1, read as the reverse complement.
GACTGATGGCGGTGGAAACGGTGGAGCGCATGCGAGACGAGGTGGCGGACGGGCTGTCGCAACCGCAGAAGGAGCTCTCGCCCAAGTACTTCTACGACCACCGGGGCTCGGAGCTATTCGAGGCGATCACCCGGCTGCCGGAGTACTACCCCACCCGGTCCGAGCGGCGGCTCCTGGCCGAGCACATGCCTGACTGGGTCCGGGCGCGGCAACCCGGCTCCCTCGTCGAGCTGGGCGCGGGCGCCGCCGACAAGACCCGGGCCATCCTCGACGTGATGCACGAGGCCGCCGACGAGCCCGTGTTCGTCCCCATCGACATCAGCGCCGAGTTCCTGGAGCGGGTGGCCGCGGACCTCCGCAACGCCTATCCGGCGGCGGCGGTGCGGCCGCTGGTTGCGGACATCAGCCGCGGCTTCCACCTCCCCGACGACCTGCCCCGGCCCGTTCTCTTCGCCCTTCTGGGCGGCACCATCGGGAACTTCCCGCGGAACGAAGGGGTGGGACTCCTCCGCCGGGTCCGAGCGGAGATGGGCGGGAGCGACCGGTTCCTCATCGGGTTCGATCTCCAGAAGGACGTGGACGTCCTGGAAGCCGCCTACAACGATACCGCCGGCGTCACCGCCGAGTTCAACCTCAACGTGCTCCGGGTCCTGAACCGGGAGCTGGGGGCCGACTTCGACCTCGACGCCTTCGAGCACCGGGCCGTCTACGTGCCCGACGACGAACGCATCGAGATGCACCTCGTCGCCCGCCGCCCGTCCTCGGTCACGATCCCGGGCGCGGGGACGTTCACCTTCCAGCCGGACGAGACGGTCCGCACCGAGGTCAGCTGCAAGTACACCCGTCCTTCCATCGAGCGGATGTTCCAGCAGGCGGACCTCGCCATCGAGGAGTTCGCCACCGAGCCACCGGGGTTCGCGCTGGTGCTCGCCCGGCCCGTGTCGTAACGGAGGAGTCCGAAGGGCCGATGCCGGGAACACGAAGGGCCCGCGTCCAGTCGACGCGGGCCCTCGTGCGGTCTTCCCTCCGCGGCTGAGCGCTACTCGCCGTACTGGCTCTTCAGCTTCTCCACGACGCTCGGGTCCGCCAGCGTGGTGGTGTCCCCCACCGCACGGCCCTCGGCAATGTCCTTCAGCAGCCGGCGCATGATCTTCCCCGACCGGGTCTTGGGCAGCTCGGCCGTGAAGATAATGGCACTGGGCTTCGCGATCGCGCCGATCTTCTCGCTCACGTGCTCGCGGAGCTCCTCCTTCAGCGTGTCCGTGATGTCGATCCCCTCGCGGAGCGTCACGAACGCCGCGATCGCTTGGCCCTTGAGCTCGTCGGCCTTCCCGACCACGGCCGCCTCCGCCACCGAGGTGTGGTCCACCAGCGCGCTCTCGACCTCCATGGTCCCGATCCGGTGGCCGGCGACGTTCAGCACGTCGTCCACACGGCCCAGGATCCAGAAGTAGCCGTCGTCGTCGCGCTTGGCGCCGTCGCCCGGGAAGTAGACCTCGTCCCACTTCGACCAGTACGTGTCCCGGAACCGCTGATCATCGCCCCACACGGTCCGCAGCATGCCCGGCCACGGGTTCGTGATCGCCAGGTAGCCGGCCGAGACCTCGTCGCCCTCCTCGTTCAGGAGCTTCGCGCTCACCCCCGGGAAGGGGACGGTCGCGCTGCCGGGCTTCGTGGACGTGATCCCCGGGAGCGGCGTGATCATGATCCCGCCCGTCTCCGTCTGCCACCACGTGTCCACGATCGGGATGTCCTCCGGACCGATGTGGTCGTGGTACCACATCCACGCCTCCGGGTTGATCGGCTCGCCCACCGTGCCCAACAGGCGCAGGCTCGACAGGTCGTACTGCTCCGGCCACTCCGTGCCCCAGCGCATGAACGCACGGATCGCCGTGGGCGCGGTGTAGAAGATCGTCACGCCGTACTTCTGCACCAGCTTCCAGAACCGGCCGCGATCCGGCCAGTCCGGGGCGCCCTCGTACATGAACGCCGTGGCCCCGTTGGCCAGCGGGCCGTACACGATGTACGAGTGGCCCGTGATCCAGCCGACATCGGCCGTGCACCAGTACATGTCGTCGTCCTTCAGGTCGAAGACGAGCTTGCTGGTGGCCGTCACGTGCGTGAGGTAGCCGCCGGTCGTGTGCACCACGCCCTTCGGCTTCCCGGTCGTCCCGGACGTGTAGAGGATGAACAGCACGTCCTCGGCGTCCATGGGCTCCGCCGGGCAGTCCGGCGACGCGCCCTGCATGAGCTCGTGGTACCAGTGGTCGCGGCCCGCCTTCATCTGGACCTGCGGGTCCTGCGCGATCAGACGACGACGCACCACGACCACGTTCTCGATCGACGGCGTCTCCTTCAACGCCTTGTCCGCCGTGTCCTTCAACGGGACTACGCGACCCCGCCGGTACCCGCCGTCCGCGGTGATCAGCAGCTTCGCGTCCGCGTCGATGATCCGGTCCCGCAGGCTCTCGGCGCTGAAGCCGCCGAACACCACCGAGTGGATCGCGCCGATCCGCGTACACGCCAGCATCGCGATCGCCGCTTCCGGGATCATCGGCAGATAGATCGCGACTCGGTCGCCCCGGCCCACGCCCAGATCCTTCAGCACGTTGGAGAACTTCCCCACCTCCCGGTGGAGATCCCAGTACGTGTACGTCCGCTGGTCCCCGGGCTCGCCCTCCCAGACCAGCGCGGCCTTGTTCCGCGTCGGCCCGTCCAGGTGCCGGTCCAGACAGTTGTACGCCACGTTCAGCTGACCACCCTGGAACCACTTCGCGTGCGGCGGCGTCCACTCCAGGACCTCGTCCCATTTCTGGAACCAGTCCAGCTTCTCCGCCCACTCCGCCCAGAAACCCTCCGGGTCCTCCGATGCCCGCTCGTAGATCGCGGGGTCCGACGCGTTCGCGGCCTCGCGGAACGCCTCCGATGGCTCGAAAGTCCGCGATTCCTCGAGAAGCGCTTCCAACGTCCGTTCATCCGTCGCCATACCGATCCTCCGGGGGGTAAAAGGAATACCGAAGGCTTCGCCGGTCCCCAAAGTAGGACGGATGGAGCCGATTCGACAAATCCTTCGTCCGCCGCTCCCACCCCGCAGAACCGACCCCACCCCCCCGAGTGTTGTTCCTTTCGCGTCATGCGGCTACATTTTCGTGTTGTTCTTCCCCGGGTTCAGGAGAATTCAGACCGGAGAACCATGGCGAAAAAGAAGAAACTCACGAAGAAGCAGTTGGAACAGCTGCAGAAGCGGCTCCTGAGAGAGCGGGAGCGCGCCCTGCGGTCGCTCGGGCGGTACGACGAGCTGTCCAAGATCTCCGCCGAGCAGGGCGACTCGGACCTCTACTCCTACTCCGACCACATGGCCGATCTCGGGACCGACGCCATGGAGCGGGAGAAGATGCTGCTCTTCGCCAGCAAGGAGGGACGCTACCTCTACCGCATCGAGGAGGCGCTCCGCCGCCTGTACAAGGAGCCCGAGTCCTTCGGCTTCTGCCACACCTGCGGCGAGCTGATCGACTTCGACCGGCTCGACGCACTCCCCCATGCCCACTACTGCATCGACTGCAAGCGGAGCAAGGAGGAGGAAGAGGAGGCCGACGCCGCGTGACTCAGGACTGAGGACTGAGAACTGAGATTCGAGATCTGAGTAACAGCCTGCGAGGCCAGCGGTACGCCGCTGTCCGACGCCCCCGGCGAGGTCCACCCTCCCCGGGGGCGTCCGCATCCCCCGCCAGATCTCCGGCCCCTGCTCGTACGCGTACTCCTACTGCTACTGGGAATCGTACTCCTGGCCGTTCCCCTGCCTCCGCCTCTGCTCCGCAACTCCGCCACGAACGGCCCCGGGAGCGACGAACACCCGCCCGCCCATAGCCCGCATGGCGCCCCGAGTCACTCAGATCTCCAATCTCAGGTCTCAAATCTCAGGTCTCAAATCTCAGGTCTCAACCGCGGCGACCAGCTGAGGCAGCTGCCGCACGAACGCGCCCCGGGGGAGCACCTCGTCGGCACCCGCCTCCCGCGCGGCCGCCAGCGCCTCCTCCATCACGTGCGGGCCCCAGGCGACGACCCGCACCTCCGAAGGCCGGTCCCGCAGCCCTTCCAGCGCCTCCAGCGCGTCCCTCGCCTGCAGGTCGACCAGGACCAGTCGGGTCCCGGGGCCCACGGCCTCGAGCAGCGCGGCCGGCGACCGCGCGATCACCGCCTCCGGCGCGGCCCCGCGCACCCGGGACGCGAACATGAGGTCCATCACCAGCGCCACGATCGTCGGTCCCTGTCCCAACTCGTTGTCCCCCAATTTGTTATCCCTTTTTGGTAGCGAGAATCGCTATTGACACCGTTCTTCGGCCTCGGTTAGTTTACCATCGTTACGCGGAACGCAGGAACCCGAGACGTCAGTGCGGCGAGCATGAGCACCACCGATCCCCATCACGGAGAGCTGGACGCGCGGCTTCGCGCGGCCCTGGAGACCAAGGGCCAGCGCTTCACCGAGCAGCGCGCCGCCGTCTACCGGTTCCTCCACCACACCGAGAACCACCCGTCCGCCGACGACGTCTTCACATCGGTCCGGGAGGTGATCCCGGACATCTCGCTGGCGACGGTCTACAAGTCCCTCGAGACGCTCGTCTCATGCGGCCTCGCCTCCAAGCTCACGTACGGCGACGGCTCCGCACGCTACGACGGCCGGACCGACCCCCACCCCCACGCCCGCTGTCTGGCCTGCGGCAAGGTCGACGACCTGCCCGGTCGCCTGGACGCCGACTCGGTCACCGGGATCGGGAAGCTGCCCGGGTTCACGGTGGAAGGATACCGCGTCGAGGTCGTCGGCATCTGCCACGACTGCCAGAAGGCCGCCTGAGCGGCCGTCCCCCCGTACCGACCGTCCTCCTTTCCCCGCACACGCCCCCACCCTAGCATGGGGTGTGATCGGTACGCGCCGCGCACTTTCGCGACGCGCCCTGCCCCAGCTCTCCGGCCGCTCCATCGCGGCGCTTACGGACCGCCGGCGATCTCGCGGTTTGTAAGAGATTTTTATCACAGATTGCAGGATCGAGCTGTTCTAGTGCCTTGAAAGCGCCTAAATTTCGCGATTTGTGAAGTAAACTCTTCACAAATTGCAGATCACGGCCTTGACAGGGTATTCGGGCGATGGTATCTAGCAGGGTCTGTTGTGCCGAATCGGTCGGCACGAGCCACCCATTTGCGATGGAGTCCCATGACACGAGTCACGAAGGATCTGGTTCCGGACCACAAGGTGCGTCCGGTCTCGGAAATGAAGAGCCGGCTTGGCAAGGGTGCGAGCAAGTCGGACGTGCTGGAGCTGCTGAAGGAGCAGGATGTCCGGTTTCTGCGGCTGCAGTTTACGGACATCACGGGCGCGGTGAAGAACGTGGAGGTCCCGGACAGCCAGTTCGAGAAGGCGCTGGACGGCGACATCATGTTCGATGGCTCATCGATCGAGGGATTCGTCCGGATCGAGGAGTCGGACATGATCCTGAAGCCGGACCTGAACACGTTCGCGATCTACCCTTGGGGCGACCTCGACAACCGGGTGGGCCGCCTGATCTGCGACGTCTACACGCCGGACGACGACCCCTTCCCGGGCGATCCCCGGAACGCGCTGAAGCGGGTCATCGCGAAGGCGGAGGAGATGGGGTACGCGATGATGGCGGGGGCGGAAGCCGAGTTCTTCCTCTTCCATCGGACGGAAGACGGCGCGCCCACACGCGTGACGCACGATGCCGGCGGCTACTTCGATCTCGGCCCGGTGGACCTGGGCGAGATCGCCCGTCGCGACATCGTGAACATGCTGACGGCCATGGGCTTCGAGGTGGAGG